>NZ_LWFH01000355.1:0-1102 GCF_001635725.1 Oleiphilus sp. HI0066 | reverse complement strand
ACCGGTGGCGGCTCAAGCCGTTACACTTTTGAGAATCCAATTCTTGTAACTGACGATATTACGATCAAAGGTCTTGGAAGTTCACGCCCCGTTATCGATGACCACCAACATTAGATTACGACTGCGGGCCTCACAAATGTGGGCTATCCGTTTGATCAAGGTCCAGGCGGTGGCGGGGCAACAATTCTCAAGCCAGTCAGCACGCTATTTCGTGTAAACCGGGCAAATGGCGCGGGCCGGACACTTGATGTTCGCATCGAGAATCTAGCCTTTACCCGAATGAGTACGTTTATCAATACGGATAATGCCAACGTAACACTTGATAACGTCGCGATCTATGGCTTCGTATGCCAACGTTCTAGTGACTTGTTAATTGTGCATGGTCTCGGAGGTTCTCTTACAATCAAAGATAGTTTGATCTTTGATAATCTCGTCAACAACGGACAACAAGATCTCGTCATCAACAACGATCTCACCATTATTAATTCTGCCTTTTCGAACAACTCTAACCGCGCTATCAGGGCCGTTTCTGACCGCTTAGTATCAATGACTGACAGTACAAGCAAGAACGTTATTATCCGTGATTCCTATTTTGATGGTTTAGATTCGGGTGCGCTTGAATTCAAAAACGCTAGCGTAGAAATCAGTAATTCAGTTTATGATGGGCGTGATGCAACCCCTACTCGCGCGATCAAAGTGATAGACGGAGATTTAACGTTAACTAACAGCACCTGGTACTACACGTCGAAAACAATCAACAATATCGGACAAATCTTTCAAGGAACACACATTGAATTAGCGGGAAGTGCGCAGCTGATTGCACGCAACAATCTTCTTCTTTCTACCAACTCGGCAACAAACACAATACCTTTAGTTTATCCCGCGAACTGGGACGATACTGGAGTATTCGCGCGAGCGGTAAACGATAACAACTATTTATCCCGTATCAACGGTGATGACTCAGCGCTCAATCTGTCCCCGCTTCATTGCGTCAATGCAAGCTTCAATAGAAATTGTTTCGTCCCTAACGCCTTATCCACTCCCTTAGTCGATCAAGGAAATACCGCAGATGCACTCTACGGAGATGGAGCACCAATCTCTG
>NZ_LWFH01000354.1:0-956 GCF_001635725.1 Oleiphilus sp. HI0066 | reverse complement strand
AGGGGAACTCTCTCGCTGGCGTGTATGAATCTGCCGCGACTATTTCAAATGAATTGTCGGTGTTCGACTACAAGCTAAATTTGGAGTATCAACGCCAAGATGGTGGTTATTATGATCGAAGTGCGTCTGCAGAGATGCCAACAAATGAACAGATTAACGTTAGTATCGAGCGCCGTTTGGGTCAGCACAACGCAAGGCTTTCCTTAGTAAATATTACAGACGAAAGAATCGAAGATTTTAATCGTTACCCGGGTCCGGGACGACGAGCTTTCCTAACCTATAGCTATACCTTCAATTAAAGGAACTGAAAAAATGAATGCTAGACAATTAATAAAAGCGACCGCATTAGTATCTATTTCGGCATTTCTTGGCGCATGTTCAAGTAGTGATTCAACTGACAACTCTGTCGACTGTTTTGACTGCGCGGTAATTTCCACGGTATCAGCAGACTTTACATCAAGCGCTGTTCAGTTTACTGATACAATCCCAGCTTACGAAATATCTTCGGATTATGCTGCTCAAGATTTATCTGATGTACGCTTTCTAACATTTGGCGATCATTTCTATCGCATGGGGCGTTTCGGGATTAACAACTTAGCGAAATTCTCATTTGATGATGCCGAGAACCCAATTTGGGAATACTCTGTGGCTAAGGATGATAGCGATAATCCAAACCCATATACGGTGGTGTTTGTATCTGAAACACAGGCTTATGTTTTACCTTTTGGTACTGATGAGATTATTGAGATTAATCCAAGCGTTACTGATAGTAATCAACAAAGTGATTTTATCGTAGATCGCTTAGACTATTCGAAATATAGCTTTGGAAATGGAATCGGAGCATCGGATGGTTTTGTGAAAGATGGATTGCTGTACGTTCTATTAAATGGCCAAGATTCATCTTTTGTTCCGCAGACCTCTCGAATTCTTGTGATTGATCCGTCGACAAATCTTGA
>NZ_LWFH01000353.1:0-1606 GCF_001635725.1 Oleiphilus sp. HI0066 | reverse complement strand
AGGCAATATTCTAGAAGGCGAATGTGAAGGGAATTTAGTCTTAATGGATAGTTGGCCTGGTCAAATGCGCACCGTCTACGGTGATCATGAGCGCTTTATTCAAACCTATTTTTCGACGTATGAAGGAATGTATTTTACGGGTGATGGAGCTAGACGTGATGCAGATGGGTACTACTGGATTACTGGTCGAGTCGATGATGTGTTGAATGTCTCTGGACACCGCATGGGAACAGCCGAGATAGAGAGCGCGCTTGTTGCTCATAGCGCTGTTGCTGAAGCGGCGGTTGTTGGTTTTCCGCATGACATCAAGGGGCAGGGCATCTACGTCTATGTTTCGATGATGGCAGATGCTGATTTGTCTGATCTTACTGCACTTGTGAGTGAGCTCAAAGATTGGGTGCGTAAAGAGATTGGCCCTGTCGCAACACCAGATTTGATCCAGATCTCAGGAGGTCTTCCTAAAACGCGTTCAGGTAAAATTATGCGTCGTATTCTGAGAAAAATTGCAGCGAATGAGTATGACAGTCTTGGTGATACGTCTACGTTGGCAGACCCAAGCGTTGTCGATGTCTTGATCGACGAACGCCTGAATCGTTAGACCATACTACTTATCGAAGTTTGAAAGAGAGAGCCATGCGCTCTCTTTTTTATTTAGTAATTTCTGAAGTTGGGTGATGGCATCATCTTGTGACGTTTGATGCTTGCTTACCATAATCAAGTTTGAACCTTTTTTCTTTACACGCTCTGTGTAGAAAGATCTAAAGTTGTCGATAGTGATTGCTTCGATCGCATCGATCATTTGTTCTTTGCTATCAAACTTGGCAGCTTTCTTGTCTATCTCGCTCCAGTATCGATTGCTTCGCTGCCCAATATTGGTCTCTTTTTCTTCTAAGCGGGAGATCACTGCTTTTTTATAACGAGCGAATTCTTCTTCTGAAAGCGAATTAATACGGTCAACTTGAGCGTTCAGAAATGTTCGTGTTTCATTAAATAACTGATCTGTGCTGGCACTTGGCGATTGAACAATGAACGCTATTCCCGGAACTTCAAGTAATGGGTAAGGTGTTGCGAACACGATATAGCCAAGCTGTTTCTCGGTTCTAAGCTGAGCATAATAGTCATTGCCGATTGCCTGGCTCATTAGTGAATACAGTGCGCGTTCAGAATAGCTTTTAGTTTCGCCTTGCATGTAAAACACCATGCTCGAATCGGGGTGGTCAATATCTAGCGCTTTAGCCCAGTCTTCTTCACCTTCTAAATTAAGAACACTTGCGCGCTCCACACTCTGAATCTTAGCGGGCTCGAGAATATGTTTTTCAACAAGTTTTGCCATCTTTTCGGTTTTATCTTGTTCGACATTACCGTTGCTAAGTACTGCGGTATCTACGGTCGAGAAAAACAGATTTTTAAATTCTCGCAGCTGCTCGATAGAGATCTTTTCAAGTGCGACAAGCTTTTCTTCTGAGTTCCAAGACGGGCTAAGGATGTCATCTTGAATCGCTGTGATGGCTTGCTGGAATGGCTTTCTTTGTTTTTCGTTTTCAAGAGATCTTTTCAGTCGCTCTTTGATGTTTTCAAAGCGCTCATCTCTTAATTCACTGTGTTT
>NZ_LWFH01000352.1:0-568 GCF_001635725.1 Oleiphilus sp. HI0066 | reverse complement strand
AAGGTGCTGCTGTAGGCGATTTCATGAAGCCGGACCGAATTGTCATTGGTTGCTCGAAAGAGTCGTCTGAAGCACCAATGCGTGAGTTGTACGCGCCGTTTAATCGTAACCATGACAAGATTCTGTTCATGGATGTTCGATCTGCTGAGCTCACGAAGTATGCGGCTAACGCAATGCTGGCAACCAAGATTAGCTTTATGAATGAAATGGCAAATTTGGCTGAACGACTTGATGCAGATATTGAAAGCGTGCGTTTAGGGATCGGCTCTGATCCGCGCATTGGCTTTCAGTTTATTTATCCTGGCGCCGGCTATGGTGGTTCATGTTTCCCTAAAGACGTGCAGGCTTTAACACGTATCGCACGAGATGCTGGATATGAATCAGAGCTTGTGCAGTCTGTAGAGAATGTGAATAACCGCCAGAAGCATCGTTTGTTTGAAAAACTCAGTGCTCATTTTAATGGTGAGCTAGCAGGTAAAACGATTGCAGTTTGGGGCTTGGCCTTTAAACCAGAAACGGATGACATGCGTGAAGCGCCATCGCGTTGTCTGATGGAAGCATTATGGAA
>NZ_LWFH01000351.1:0-989 GCF_001635725.1 Oleiphilus sp. HI0066 | reverse complement strand
ATCAATATCCACGGACACCAATCGAGAGACTCCAGGCTCGTGCATAGTAACCCCCATAAGCTGGTCAGCCATCTCCATAGAAACCTTATTATGCGATATATATATGAACTGAACGGTATCGGACATTTCTTTGACAAGTCGAGCAAAACGCCCAACATTCGCATCATCTAAAGGCGCATCTACTTCATCCAACATACAGAATGGCGCTGGATTAAGTTTGAAAATAGAAAAAATCAATGCAAGGGCTGTCAAAGCTTTCTCACCGCCAGAAAGGAGATGTATCGTTGAATTATTTTTTCCTGGAGGCCTAGCAAGAATACTCACCCCTGTCTCAAGCAAATCCGAATCGGCCAGCTCAAGTTTTGCGCTGCCACCCCCAAATATCTTTGGAAACAAATTCTGCAAACCTGCATTGACGCGATCATAAGTTTGCTTAAACCTATGCCTTGTTTCTTTATCGATTTTTCGAATAGCTTGCGTCAACACATCTAAGGCATCAATTAACTCATCATTCTGCTCATCAAGATACGTCTTTCGCTCTAGCTGCGTCTCATACTCCTCGACAGCAGCCAAGTTAATCGCTCCCAAACGAGCGATCTTTTGTCCAATTGACTCCAAATCTTTCACCAACGCATCTTGCTGAACATCCTCATCAGCTAGCACTGAAACAAGCTCTTCAAACACAAAACCCTGCTCCAGCACATTTTGGAAACATTGATCTTGCTCTAAAGCAAATGCTTGAATCCTCAAACGCACCCGCTCTAGCTTTTCTCGAACATGCAGCAAGTCTGTCTCAGAGCGCTCCCTTGCCTGTTCCAAATCACGCAATTGACCTTGGAACGCCTCGTGCTCTGTTCGCACCTGCCCAAGCCGCTTCTGATCACGCTCATGAGCGACTAATTCATCCTGCAAGCGGGACTCTAAACCCTCAATCAAATCTTCATCGCCAGGCTCGAAATCAATATTTAAGACCGCCTCGTTAAACCTCT
>NZ_LWFH01000350.1:0-1494 GCF_001635725.1 Oleiphilus sp. HI0066 | reverse complement strand
CGAAGTCCTCCCGACGCGCCCGCGTTCATCGTCCTGCATACCCGGATTACATAGTAGTAAAGCGTTTTAATGACGATGGAGAAGTCATCGGTGAGAGACGTTTCATCGGACTGTACACAGCACGCGTGTTTAACGAAGAAGTTTCTCGTATTCCATTTTTAAGAGAGAAAGCGAAAGAAGCTATCGATCTTTCAGGCTACAACGAGAAAGATCACAGCGGAAAAGAGTTCAGACAACTGTTAGAAACCTTTCCGCGCGACGAATTATTTCAGGTTTCGACCGAGCGTCTTACTAGTGCGTTGCAGGCTGCTTTGTATGCGCAAGAGCGTCGCAAGGTAGACGTGTATATGCGCGAAGATGCCTTTGGCAGCTTCGTGAGTGTTTTAGTATACGTACCTCGCGACTTGTTCAATACCGATCTCAGGTTAAAACTACAGAACATACTGGCCAAAGATTTGAACGCGGAAGACATTGACTTCAATACGCATCTTTCGGAATCTCCTCTTGCACGAACGCAGTTCAACGTAAAACTCAGCGAAACGCCACCATCTAAAGAAGTTTACGACTCCATTAGAAAGAAGATAATGAGCACAGTCGTTTCGTGGTTTGATGATTTGGAGGCTGCATTAAATGATCAATACGGCGAAGAAAAAGGCGTTCATTTAGCGAAGCAATACCGACAAGGGTTTAATGCCAGTTACCGCGAAGCGTTCACCGCACGGAGAGCATCTTTAGATCTGCAGCACAATCGATAAAATTATCGGCTCACCTGGTTTTGAAATGAGCTTTTATCGGGCGATGTCGTAACCTGCGTCGAAGTTTCATTGCAAACTGTTCTTTTCGGATACCCCCGTCACCTTATCAGAAGTTCTGCCCATATTTGAAAACATGGGCTTCAATGTCATTGGTGAAAGCCCGTTTATCGTTAAGAATGACGATGCAAACAGTGTCTGGATTCATGATTTCTTGTTGGAAAGTCAGGGCCAGACTGACGTAGAATTATCTGCAATTAGCGCGCAGTTTGAAGAATTATTTAAAGAAATATGGGCTCAACGCGCCGAAAACGACCGATTCAACAGGTTGCTTGCAAGCGCCTATCTAGATTGGCGCCAAATCGCTGTACTTAGAAGTTATGCACGGTATATGCGTCAAATTCGAGTCAGTAACTCTCAAGAGCTTATTTCATCCACTCTGATTGCAAATGGAGCGATTGTCAGGCTTTTACTTGAATTGTTTGATGTGAGGTTTAATCCGAAGGGTTTAAAAGTTGCTGAACGAGAAGAGCGAGGCGGTGAGTTAGAAAACCTCATCAACGACGCACTAGAATCAGTGCCAAACCTTACAGAAGATAAAATTTTAAGACTGTATCTGTCTTTGATTAAGGCAACCGTTAGGACCAATTTCTACCAAGCTGAACAAGGCGCAGCAAAGGCCTACCTATCATTTAAATTATTACCGCGCCTCATTCCTGATGTGCCACTGCCTGTACCGATG
>NZ_LWFH01000349.1:0-1112 GCF_001635725.1 Oleiphilus sp. HI0066 | reverse complement strand
TATGTAAACTGCGCCTCTTCTCTAACTTTCGCCTAGCCTGAAACCAAAATTTCTTGATGCTTGTAGCTACTAAGTTTAAAGCGCGTTTCGATTAAACAATCGAAATCTAAAAAAGCACGGTTTATCCGTGCTTTTTTGCGTTTAAGTGCTTGATGATTTTTTTGTCTGTTTGGAAGTAAAAATGATGGCTGATGCAGAAAAAACTTTGCAAGAGCTTGACCACTCAGCTACAAATCAATATATATGTTGCGCTAAATTTGCGTTAGGTACGCCTCTAACCATATGTTGAAAGCGTAATTGTTTGCTTTCCTTTTTCTATTTTGAGCTTTTTTTGGAGTGATATGGCTAAGTCTCTAGTCATCGTGGAATCGCCTGCCAAAGCGAAAACGATTAATAAATATCTCGGTTCGGACTTCATCGTTAAGTCAAGTGTCGGACATATTCGAGACCTTCCTACCTCTGGTGGCGCTTCGACATCTACGCCTGCTGAGCGAGCAAAGCAAGCGGCTGCAACACGCAAAATGAGTCCCGATGAAAAAGCTGCATATAAAAAGAAGAAGAGCAAAGATCAGCTGATTAATAGAATGGGTGTTAATCCTGAAAAGGATTGGGCAGCACATTACGAAATCCTTCCCGGTAAAGAGAAGGTGGTAAATGAATTAAAGAAGTTGGCTAAGAATGCCGAAACTATCTATCTCGCGACGGATTTGGATAGAGAAGGAGAGGCGATTGCTTGGCACTTAAAAGAAGCGATTGGTGGCGATGAGTCTCGCTATCGACGTGTGGTATTTAATGAGATCACTAAGAAAGCGATTCAAGAAGCGTTTAAGCAGCCAGATGAGTTGGATCAAAGCCGAGTAAATGCTCAGCAAGCGCGACGCTTTCTAGATCGAGTAGTGGGCTTCATGGTGTCTCCGTTGCTATGGGCTAAGATCGCTCGTGGTTTGTCTGCCGGGCGAGTACAGTCTGTTGCTGTTCAGCTTATTGTTGAGCGTGAGCGTGAGATTCGAGCATTTGTTCCAGAAGAATACTGGGAAGTGTTCGCCGGTTTGAAGGCATCTGGAAAGGGCGATGCACGTTTTCAAGTTTCTAAGTATGCAGATAAGGCATTT
>NZ_LWFH01000348.1:0-961 GCF_001635725.1 Oleiphilus sp. HI0066 | reverse complement strand
CATATAATTTATGTTGAATTGGGTTTTGAGTAACTTGCCACTCAGGGTGCCACTGAAGCGCTAATCCAAATGTAAGTTGTGGAATGCTGAATGCTTCAATAAGACCATCTTCGGCGACTGCTTCAACTTGAAGCCCTTGTCCTAACTCTTTAATTCCTTGGGTATGCAGGGAGTTCACGAGGATATCATTTCGTCCCGTAATCTTGCGCATTATACCGTCTTCGTTGAGCGTGACTGAGTGCGTATCCGCATACTGTTCAGCTAGTGGTGCGTTTTTATCTTCGCGGTGATCATTCATTCCTTCAACTTCGTGAAGGCTTTGATGAAGCGAGCCACCTAACGCAACGTTGATGTCTTGCAAACCACGGCAAACGGCGAACAAAGGCTTGTCTTCTTTAAGCATGTTTTGAATGAGTGCGCGACTAAGATTATCTCGTTGATCATCGTAGTCGAAGTCGGCGTCAATTTTTGACTCACCGTAGAGAGAAGGGTTAACCATTGAGTAGGCGCCTGTTAGAAATACGCCATCTAAGTGCTCTGTCCAATGTGTGATGTCCATGATGTCATTCAGAGCAGGGGATCATGATTGGTACGACATCAGCAGCTTCAACGAGAGCACGTAAATACTTGTCTCCCGCGATATGGAATGGATGCGGCGAAATCACTTTAACATCACTAATGACGCCAACGAGCGGTTTTTTACTGGAGGAACCCATAAAATGACCTGTTGTTTGCTTTAATGTACGGAGCATAAAATATTTTTTACACCATGAAAAGCCATTAAGAGATGCAAATACGGTTTTAATCGTCTCTCAAAACGAGTTGTCCATACTTGTTTGACGTTCAAAATAATTTATACTGCGTTCAAAAGATTATACACCTCTGTTGTTCAGATATCTGTACGACATAAACATTTTTGATTGATAGATAAAGGTTGATGGATGCCGATCTCGATACAGTT
>NZ_LWFH01000347.1:0-13886 GCF_001635725.1 Oleiphilus sp. HI0066 | reverse complement strand
AAACTGTATCAAGTTTTTTGCGAAATTTTCACGTTTCTTCTCGCGTTTGCAAACTAGAGCCTAGCTGTTTCTCGTTATTAACCGAATGTTATGAAAGACCAGTAGCGCAATCGTTGCTTTATTAAAGTTACTTAGAATAGTTTTATTTATTGAAAGCTGAGGGCATGCTCATTGGAACTAATATTTAGTTACTGGATATTTTAAAAGTCTCTTTTGAGCAAGGACTATCCAAAACTTATTATCAGTTCAGGAGTATAACTTATTCGTTGCAACGAAGGTGTTGTCAGACTAGCAATTAGTGCTTTGCATTTGAATAAGAATTTAAATGTCATTTAGCAGAGCGATTAATAATGTCTTCTTTCATCTTGAATTGAACAAAGGAAACTACAAGTGCGAAAGGGCCGTTAAGTTCGGGCCATAGACGTCGTACACCCCTTATCTGAACTTTTACTTCTGGCCATGAGGAAATCAAAACAAAGCCTACAATTTCATCGGCTTTGTTGTATCTTCGTACTAAACCCAAGTTATGATAGCTCCGAACCCAAGGTCTCCTTTCTTCTTGAAGTAGGCATCGAGAATGGTTCAGTGCCAAGATCTGCAATTGTCTAACGGCGGAAGCAACCGCCGCTCAAATCTCGACGTCTGCAATCCTCTTTTAGCCAACGTACAGCACCAACTCATATAATATTGTTTTTGTTATTCTTTCTAAGTAAGGATTTTATAACTGAAGAACATATATTTATCCTTACCTAGTCAGTAAATACTAAAATATTGCACTGAAAGGTAAGTAAACTTCATTCATTAGGAATAAAAAAGCTTATTTTTCTTATCTAAAAATAAGCTTAACTTATCTTCCAACTAATGAAAGTCTCTCGATGAAACACGAAGCTGACTAAGATGCTGCGTCATGTCAGTCAATTTACCTGCAATAACATGCACAACATCCCCTTCTCGCTCGAGAATCCCTTTAATTTTGAGCACCTTCGCCATCAAAAAAGGCTGCTTTTGCGCTCTGGCGGTGCCAGCCCAAACAACAACATTTATATTCCCGGTATCATCCTCTAGGGTCATAAATGTAACCCCTGAAGCGGTACCTGGTGATTGCCTGCCAGTCACCAAGCCAACGACATCCACAAAACTTTTATGCTCAACACGGCTAAGCTGATTCGATCGCACAAAGTTTCCCAGTAGGTTCGCTTTTTCCATTAAGGTTATCGGATGATGATCGAGAGATAAGCCTAATGAGGCATAGTCTTCCGTGAGATTTTCAATATCCTTTGGCTTAAACCTGAAATCACCTATCGGCTCCTCTGCAACGGTGCTCGACATAAATGGCAATGAACTTTCAGGGTTCATTAATTGCCAACGTGTTTCATAACGATTATCCGATAAACATCTAAACGCATCTGCAGAAGCCAAAGACTCTAAATCTCTTCGAGATAGACCGATCGCTTTCACTTCGCTCACAGATTTAAAACCTAAGGGCGGTCGCTCACGAACAAGTAAGTTTTGCCCTTCGACGCTTAACCCTTTTACTAAACGAAAGCCCAAGCGAATAACTTTCGCGTTTTCACCTTGTAGATCATGATCAATCATCGATCGATTAATGCATACAGGCTGTATAGAAACATGATGACGTTGCGCGTCTTGTACCAATTGCGAAGCACTGTAAAAGCCCATGGGCAAACTATTTAGCAGTGCGGTATAAAACGCCTCAGGATAATAGTATTTCAGCCATGCAGATGCGTAGGCCAGCACCGCAAACGAGGCAGAATGACTCTCAGGAAAACCGTATTCACCAAAACCACAAATTTGCTCAAAAATTTTCTCAGCAAAGCTCAACTCGTAGCCACGCTCTAACATTCCTTTTATCAGCTTATTCTTGAACTGAAATAACTCCCCAGTCTTCTTCCAAGCTGCCATCGCGCGACGCAATTGATCAGCCTCACCACCAGTGAAACCTGCTGCGACCATGGCAAGCTTGATGACCTGCTCCTGAAATATCGGCACTCCCAGTGTGCGCGCCAATACTTCTTTCACAGCATCGGAGGGATATTCAATAGGCTCTTCGCCGTTTCTACGCTTTAAAAAAGGGTGCACCATATCGCCCTGTATCGGCCCCGGACGAACAATTGCAATTTGAATCACCAAGTCGTAATAGGTTTTAGGCTTTAAGCGCGGCAACATACTCATTTGTGCACGAGACTCTATTTGAAACACACCAACCGTATCTGCATTTTGGATCATGGCATAAACATTTGGATCGTCTTGCATGCGTGTTAAATCTGCCAAACTCAAACGACGACCATAGTAATGGTGTATCAAGTCAAATGACTTTCTAATCGCTGTTAGCATGCCTAACGCAAGCACATCGACCTTCAGCAAGCCTAAACTTTCTAAATCGTCTTTGTCCCATTGAATCACTGTACGTTCTGCCATACTGGCATTTTCAACTGGAACCAATTCATATAAGGGGCCAGAGGAAATGACAAAGCCACCAACGTGCTGTGATAAATGACGAGGAAAACCAACAATATCATTGACCAGCTGAATGAATTGTTTTCCCTTTAAAGAGTCGGGCTGTAGGCCTAGTTCAATAATTTGCGCCTGCCAGCCCAAAGAGCGATCACGCCGATTGACATTTTTAATAAAAAAATCCAACTGTGTTTCAGCGATGCCTAGCGCTTTCCCAACATCTCGAACGGCGCTTTTGAATCTATAACTAATCACTGTTGCGGCTAGTGCAGCGCGCTCTCGACCATATTTTTGATAAATATATTGAATGATTTCTTCACGCCGTTCGTGCTCAAAATCAACATCGATATCTGGTGGTTCATCCCGCTCTTTACTAATGAATCGTTCAAACAGTACAGATATTTGGCTTGGATCAACCGAGGTAATCTCAAGGCAATAACACACAACCGAATTCGCGGATGAACCACGCCCTTGATACAAAATCCCTTGTCGCTTAGCGAACATCACCACGTCATGAATCGTTAGAAAAAAGAACGGATAATTCAGCTCTTCTATCAACTTAAGCTCTTTGTCGATAATCGCCTGAATCTCGTCACTAATGCCCTCAGGAAATCGAAATGCGATACCTTTATCGACGAGTTTTCGCAGATAAGACATTGGCGTCTCATTTTTAGGAACTAACTCGTGTGGATACTCATAACGCAGCTCCGCCATATCAAACACACAATGCTGAGCAATCAGCACGCTTTCATATAGCAGAGCTTCATCAAAAATGGCATTGAGTTTTTTCTTAGAGCGCAAAGAACGCTCCGTATTTTTTAACAACAAATGCCCTGACTCTTGCAGGCTTATGCCATGACAAATCGCTGTGAGAGTGTGCTGTAAAGGCAAGCGCGTAGCAGAATGCATGAGCACTCCTCCGCACGCTGTAATCGGAATATGGAAGTGTTCAGCGAGTGCACGACAGTGCTGTGTATAATCTTTATCGTTGTGCTGCAAATGACGCTGAACACCCACCCAGAGACGCTCAGGATAATATTTCTTTAACCATGCTCCCCAATGTGCGTCATGATCATTTCCCTTCGGCAGCCAAATCGCAAAGCAGTGTTTGATAGACATCAAATCCCACTCAGATAATTCATAGCTTCCTTTATGTGCACGTCGTCTAGCATTAGTAATCAAACGACATAGCTCTGCATATGCCAAACGATTCGGACATAACAAAACAAGACTCAAGCTATCATCTAATCGCAACAAACTGCCCACAATTAATTGCACATTTAATTTATGTTGTTTGATGGCAGTAAACGCGCGTACAACACCAGCAACCGAGCACTCATCAGTGATAGCGATCGCGTCATAATTCAAAAAATTCGCTTGCATCACGAGCTCTTCAGGATGTGATGCACCCTCAAGAAAAGAAAAATTGCTCTGGCAAAACAGCTCCGCATATCGTCCGTACATCAGCTAAACATCCCATGCAAAAACCACTGCTGTTTAGGCGTTCGATATACCCATAACCAACGTCCGTTCTCAGCTCGCGCAATAAAGTAATCTCGAATCATTGCCTGACCATCCCACCACCCAGTAGACAAACGCTCAGGCCCTTTAATGATGGCGACCTTTTCACGCAAAGGTTTCGGGCGTGGCAGAAGAATACTTGGTCGTAACAAGCTTTGATCAGGCTGAACCGTCGACGGTGCTTTTTCCAATGGTGTGCACAATGCAGAGCTAAGATGCGGCCGTGGGTCCTCCGTCACCTGTATGCCTTTCACAGACTCATTACCTAGTTTAGCTTGCAGCACAGACAAAAGCTCTAAAGGCGATAAAGCCCCCTGCTTACCATCAAATAAATCACTGACCTCGCCTTGCTTAGCCGCCACACGAACAGCACTCAAACTAATACGTATCACTGGAGAAGCCACTTTCATGGACTCAAGTTTCAATACGAATAAACTCAACCAAGCCTTACTTTGGTATTCACCGGCAGCAGAAGTCACTAACACTGTAGAAGTATTGCCATCGCGCAAGTACAGCTCTAGTTGCAGCTCATGCGCATATTGATCACGCATTATTAAGAAGCTTTCGAGCAATGCGAGTAGCTTGAGTAAAGGCTTTTCCAAGAGTTTCAGATTGATAATTTCAAATAACAAATCGAACCTTCGCTGAAACTGCTTAGGTGGATGGTAAAAATCGATCACATGATGAAACAGCCCAGTTAGTCGCCCCACATAATTCACCAAATCAGACCCAAAACGTTTAGCAATATCAGGCAAAGGAATACGTAGCAGATCCGCAATGCTATGAACACCTACCCGATTTAAGGTTGTAATATGTTTTGAGCTCAACTCGGTTTCTGACAAATCACACTGCTTTACTGCCTGAAATAAAGCACGCTCAGACTGAGAAATTTGATTAAAGCTTTTCCCGGCTAACATGCGTGCCGCAAAAGGGGAAAACCCTGAAGCAAAGGAATACTCAAACGGTAAATGTTTGAGCTGATCAACCAAAGCTTGCCAGTAGTTAGCTAGACCATCGTAAAGCGTTAACATGTTACTCGCTTGCAACAGAATGCCATTCGGAGGCACCAAGCTAATATTAGCCGTCACCATATACAGCCAATGCGCAATCTCTTTAAGCTTTTCCGATTCAAGTGCCGAATCATATTCAATGACATACAGCCCTTCACACATAGACGCAGCTGTCGCGAGCCCCATTCCTAAACAGACGCCATTCTCTGAGGCACGTTGGTTCATCTGAATGATTTCGTTTTTACGTCCCTCCACCACAATCATGCCTTGCGATGTATTAAGTGCATCACCATTCGGTGAAGACTGGAGCGCGTTAAGCTGTAAGGCCGGAAAATGAAGATATATCCACAGAGACATACAACACCTTTTACAAGCCTTGGCGATGTTGCGTTTGCGGAAAACGGATGACGTTAGAAGCAGGCTTTTGTTGTGTCAGAGAAAACGTAGGCCAATATTGAGACATATCTAAGGTAAACGCAGGTAAGTCCCAAGCTCCCTTACGTTTATTGATTCTTACGTTTAAACCTTGCGGGCTTGCAGTCAAACACATGCTTAATGACACCGGTAGCGACAGACCACTTTGCGCCTTCGTCTGCATTAAAAACTGCAAACTCTTTCCTTCTTCACACGCCAGCTGTAAACGCTTTATTTGATGCACTTCAAATTGGTTTTGCCATAACAACACAGCATCACAAGCACCACTCTTTAAGCATTGTTCTGCGGCCCAAAGTGCATCATTTTTTTGCTTAGGTTGGATCAATAAGATCTTACTCACATCAAAATTTTGATGATGAAAAAACTCAGCGCATAACACGCCAGGGGGATTGATAAAAACCAATAAACGCGTGTCATTATTCTTGCTCTGCTCCTTTAATATCCTTGATGAAAGAAACCTTAATTCACCAATGCCTACCTGACTTTCAATACTCACGACCCCTGTTTCAGGAAACCCGCCTGCTAATTTCTCATCAAAAACGGCATAGCCAGACGAAGCCAATACGGGGCTTGATGGTTGCTCACGCCCTTGCCATAGCAATCGTTTTTGCTGCAAAACATCGACTAAATTAATTAAATCACTCATTACTAAGAACCTGTATATACATACAGTATATAGTTTAAATTTAATTACTGGCAAGCCCAAAAATGTTACAGATTTTGTTTTGATGAGAGATTGTTATTGAGGAAGCTATGCCCCGTTCAAAAATACGCAGACATAAAAAAACCCGCTCAATGAGCGGGTTTTATCGTTTACCACAAGGCTTAACGTAGAGTTCCAGAGAAACGATATAAGGCTGAATTTTTCTCTTCTTCTGTTTGACGCCAGCCATACCGCTTTGGCGGCTCAAGCTCGATCACACGTGTTCCCCAGAACAACCAGTCATACAGCGACAAAACGTTTTGCAAATTCTTACCAGAGTTACGCCCGCGTGCATGGTGGTGGTGATGCTGATTCGGAAAAGTAAATACATGTGCTAATGCGTAAGCAATTTTGCGTACGATAGGATTCTTATGATTCAAGAAATACAGATCATATTGCCAGTTTGTATGAACATGTAGCGTCCAAACGCCTTTAAAGATCATGCCGTACACAAACACTTCTGTTAACCCTAAATACAAGGCAATAAAACTAAACCAAATGTTTGGCATGACGAACCAGTATGTCCAACCTTCAACAAAGTTTTGCCCGACAGTTAAACGAGCTTTCTCATCGTCATTGCCGATCAAGTGATGTGGACGGTGTGCGGTACGAAACAGCTTATGCAGGAACTGCATTGGTCGAGTTTTAGGTGTTCGACTATGCGCAAACCAATGGCCCAGACCATGAAAAAACTCTTCTAGCATGATGAATGCTAGCAATGTTGGCCAAAAATATTGTTCATCTAAAAAGGATAACGATCCCGCTAAAGGCGCCATCCAAAACCCTGCCAGACCAAATACCATTAACATGACTAATGGACGTTGTATCAAGGCAATAGCCCCCGCGCAAATAGCAATCATCTTATAATCAGTTTTACTCAGAATTCCTTTTTTATAGTTGCCCGTTGCCCACTCATAAATAATGAACAACACTAAAAAAATGCTCGTTACTATCGTTTCCATAAGTCTTTCCTACGCTTATTTCCTGCATTGATCCCATAATCAGGATCGAATGAACTGTCACCAATTAAACATAATGATAAGCAAGGCCTTGTTATTGATCTAATGGATTTATAATATTTAGGTTATATGAAATATAGATAATCAAGATTCAAGGTGCACAAGATATGCAACGTCATTTACGTGGGATAGATCTAAACCTATTAGTAGTATTAGATGTATTAGCAGAAGACCCTCACATCACTAACGCAGCGCAAAAGCTGCATATGAGCCAACCGGCTGTTAGTAATGCATTAACACGCTTACGTGGAATTTTTAATGATGATCTTTACGTCAAAACACGCGGCGGCATGCGTCCCACACCGAAAGCATTAGAACTAAAACAACCGATACGTGATGCCTTATTTGCTATTCAGCAGCAAGTTCAACCTGAAGCAGAATTCGACCCCAAAACAGCTTCTAACACCTTCGCCATAGCAGCCAATGAATACGCAGAATCCATCGTATTCCCGGCTTTCTTTCAGTATCTAGAACAAGTTGCACCAAATATCTGTTTTGACCTTCACCCTGAAGCCGACTCAATCGCAAGCCTAACGGAACGTATTCGCTTAAAAGAGCTAGATATTGCGATCGATTACATACAGCCCAAAAGCAAAGAACTCATTTGTGAACATGTATTTGAAGAAGATCTTGTCGTGATGGCACGCAAGGGAAACCCGTACATTACGGATGAAATCATGACAGCCGAGATATATCGATCTACACCACATGTCGCATTACATCCGCGTAGTGATAAAGGCAGCCCAACCGAAATTATTCTTGGCAAAAAACAGATACAACGAGATATCAAAATACGCGCGAGCTCATTGATGAGCCTGCCAGCTATCGCGGCACGCACTAACTGCTTATGTACAGTGCCACGAAGAGTTGCCGCAAATGCACAACAAACGCTTCCACTCGAAACTTATGAGCTCCCCTTCGAGACCAATAAAATCAAAGCATATATGATCTATCACCGAGACAAACGCAATAATCAGGCACATTCTTGGCTTCGCGGTCAGATCAATATGCTCTTAGATAAACTTAGACAATCAGGGTCATGAGAGCGGCCATAATACGTCGAAACCAATGCAGTTTTTGTTCAACTAAATGCAAGCCAAATCAATATTCCCACGGATAAAAACTTGGCATATCCGTAGAGCATTTCTGTTTATATTCAGCAGGCCGCTTTTCTAAGAAAGCACTAACGCCCTCTTTACCGTCAGCAATACTTTGGTAAAACATCCCTAGAGAATCAATTTTATGTGCTTCTAAAGGATGTCCTTTTGCCGAATTTCGATACAGCATCTGGCGAGTAAGCGCTAGCGCAACAGGACTATGCTTAGCAATTCGACGAGCTAGAGCATAAGCCTCATTAAGCAACTCTTCAGCTGGCAATACATTCGTCACAAATCCAATATCTTTTGCCTCAGCACCATCAATAATGTCACCGGTAAAGCAAAGTTCTAATGATTTTGGTAAACCGACAATACGGGGCAAGAACCAAGAGGAGCATGCTTCAGGAACGATGCCTATCTTGTTAAACACAAATCCAATCCGCGCTTTTTCGGACGCGAGACGAATGTCCATTGCGCAAGTCATTGTGGCACCAATACCAACCGCGGCACCGTTAATTGCAGCAATAATCGGCTTACGACATTTATAAATTTCGAGCGTTAACTTGCCACCCTCATCACGAATACCGTCATGAATCTCAGGGGCATCAAGACGGTCATTCATATCATCTAAAGTAGGTTGTATCGCTTCATTAAGACCGAATACATTACCGTCCGCCGATAAATCCATACCTGCGCAAAAAGCTTTGCCAGCCCCCGTCACAACGACCACCTTCACTGAATCATCCCCATCAGCCTGAATAAATGCTTCGCGAAGCTCACCACTCATCTCAACGGTAAATGAATTCATTTGCTCTGGACGATTTAGAGTAATCGTTAAAATGCCGTCAGCATCTATGACATAACTGATTGTTTTATACATGCGCGTTGCTCCTATTATTTTTTCAGATCAATACTTTATAACGAACGACTTGTTGTAGGATATGGAGGATACGCACCAAGACAATCAATAGACGACGAGCTTCCCGCAAAACAAACATAGCAAACGACCGGAGAGCCAATTTGAACAGCTTTACTTTTTCCACTAGCCAGCACATTAGGTGTGGTAACGGCCTAACAGACAACCTAGGTGAACTCTGTGTCGAGCATGGCTATAACCATGTAATGATCGTTACAGATTTCGACATCAAACGACTTGGTTTGCTCGATAAAGCTATAGCGAGTTTTGAACAAAACAAGATCTCTTACACCCTTTTCAGCGAAGTAGAACCAGACCCCGCAGAAGAAGTCGTACTAAGAGCCATAGAACAGGCTAAAAAACTATCCGTTGATGTCATTATTGGCTTTGGGGGCGGGAGCTCCATGGACGTTGCAAAGCTCATCGCATTATTAGCACATCCTCAATGTACACAAAGCCTTGACGATATTTACGGCGTTGGAAATGCCAAAGGAATACGACTTCCACTAATCCAAATTCCTACAACTGCAGGCACGGGCTCTGAAGTCACGCCGGTTGCCATCGTTACAACAGGCGATACAACGAAAATGGGCGCGGTATCGCCTATTTTCTTACCCGACCTAGCCTTGCTTGATGCCAATCTAACAATCGGTTTACCCCCTCACGTGACTGCCGCAACGGGGGTCGATGCCATGGTACATGCAATCGAAGCGTACACCAGCGTTCATAAAAAGAACCCTATCTCAGATATGCTAGCCCGCGAAGCACTTAGCCTGCTGACTGCTAATATTTTTACTGCAACGCATCATGGCCATGTACTAGAAGCGCGCGAAAAAATGTTACTTGGGGCGCTCTATGCAGGACAAGCATTTGCTAACTCGCCCGTCGCAGCGGTACATGCACTCGCATACCCATTGGGTGGACATTTTCATATTCCACACGGATTAAGTAATTCCTTAGTGTTGCCGTACGTGCTGCGCTTCAACGTCGACTCAGCAGCAGAGCAATACGCGCAACTCGCTCCGGTCATGTTTCCTGATCAAAGTTTTACGGGGACGAACCAAGATATTTGCGAGCAATGGATTGATCAAATTGAGAACTTAATTAAAGATCTGGGACTACCATCGACATTGCGCGAGATGAATATTGAAGAATCTTTCTTACCTACGTTAGCCAAAGACGCGATGCTACAAACCCGATTACTCGTCAATAATCCGCGAGACGTAAGCTATGAAGATGCTTTAACCATCTATCACGCAGCATTTTAATTATTAAGGACGTCATACCAGTGGCAAATAAAGAAACAGAAGTTAGGCAGAACTATAAATCCTTTCACCCGATCACTACGCGCTGGCGCGACAATGATCTTTATGGCCACGTGAATAACGTGGTGTACTACAGCTATTTCGATAGTGCCGCAAATGCATATCTTATCGAGGAAGGCGGTCTAGATATTCACAATGGATCAACGATCGCCTATGTCGTTAACTCGCACTGTAACTACCACAGTGCGATCGCATATCCAGAAAAGATTGAAGCTGGCTTACGTGTCGACAAGCTAGGCACCAGCTCCGTAACTTATGGAATTGCTATTTTCCGCGAAAAAGAAAATCAAGCAGCCGCAAATGGCCAATTCATCCACGTCTTTGTCGATAGAGAAAGCGGCAAGCCTGTCCCGATCCAAGACAAAATACGCACTGCGCTAGAGGCTATTCTAGTAACTCGAATGGCAAAGTTCGTCTAAGCAAACTCAACTTCATGAAAGTGAGGGTTTTCATCCAGAGCCCTCATGCGTTTCACAGTGTCTAAAATTACAAGGTTTTCTTGCGTTTCCATACGCAACTTCACGCATTCATTTCGGTGCTGATCATAAGCGGTATCGACCACAACGCCCTCCACCACTTCTGCATCCTTGAGAAACAACTGAACGCGTAATTTATAAGTACAAGCAATTTCAATGTAATCGTATTGTTGGCAGGAAATCATTGAGACTCTCCATAAACTACTATCAACTTGATTTTATCCATTCTCAGCCAATCGCTGAAAGAACACCCCGGTAAATGCATCAGCAGGAAAAAAGGTTTCAACCTTAATCTCTTCAGCGGTGATATCTTGTGCAGTACCAAAAGATGAGATCATGCTAAAGGTTTTAAGCGTCACGTCACCAACGGTCATGTGCATTGGTAAAATCGGAGCAATCGGAGTGGGATTTCCGAGCAGCCCTATTTTATCTTCGTAATGAAAATCGGCAGCAATTTCCTTATGCAAGGCTGCTAGATAGTCATTCTCTGGATCTGCACTCAACTCACGTTGTAATCGCTGCATCATGTGCATTGCCATCTCATCCCAATTCGAGATAAACGGACGCATTCCATGCTCTGAGAAGGTCATGCGATACACATTTTTATCACCGCTCGGATCGACCTTTTGCCATACATCTTCGACCTCTCCCAACAAGCCAACTAAACGCAGAGACGCGTCATTAGCCATCAGCAGATTCCAGTTTCTGTCTGCAACAATTGCGGGGTAAGGTTCATGATGCTTCAGGTTCATTGGTAAGGCATCTTGCACCATACTCATCTCATCATTTTTAAAAAACATGCGGGTTCATTGAGCATTCAGATTACCACGACTGAATGGCCATCTAACAATTACCTCTGAGGTAATTGTTTATATTCTTTACCTAGCCAACACTGATTATGCGTTTTCAAACCTTCAACACGAGGAAGCCATTATGAGTGAAACCACTAACCCAAGCGCGACAGCGGTAGTCAAACAACAGCGTTCATCAATTCGTAAGCCATTTCTCTGGATAACACTGACGAGCTTTTCTGTGTTTAGCATCTGGGTCATGCTCCAAGTAGGTTACTTCGGTGTATGGGAAGCGGGCTTTGTATCAAGCGGAAGCCTGCAAATATTGCTCGATTTGGTGATTGGCTGTTTCTTGATATGTAGCTGGATGATTAGTGACGCAAAAGCCCGGGGTATCAATCCTATGCCTTGGGTCATCGCGGTTTGTACGACCGGCACGATAGCAGCACTGGCTTACTTACTCGCCCCAGAATATCAGTTAGATCAGTCTGAAGCGGTGACACAGTCTTCATAGCTAGTGCCGTGGAATAGGAGAAATCAGATGAACGCCATCACTATTCTTTTGGTACTCGTAGGGCTCATTAATCTTGCTCCAATATTAGGTTTATTGGGTGCTGCAAAGCTCAATGATGCCTATGCAATCAAGCTTGTATCAAACGATCTAATACTTCTTATGCGACATCGGGCTTTACTGTTCGGGATACTAGGTGGCTTCATCTTATACGCTGCTTTCGAACCAAAATATCAGAGTGCAGCGATGTTGATGGCATTAATCAGCATGGCTGGTTTTTTGGTACTTATGCTGGGTGGAGGTGAATATAACGCAGCCTTAAAGAAAGTCATGTTGATTGATATCGTTGGGATCGTGTTGCTTGGTATCGCGGCGATCTTAAAGTTCAAACCAGCGTAATCAGCTATTTCACCATATTTCGAGCCGTTGCAAACCGTTACATACGCTGTTTCTTTTTTGACTACGCTTAGGGCGTCACACAAAGAGGAACGCCTATGAAGCGTCAACTTATCAGCCTTGTTGGCTTACTTGCTTTGAGTTTCAACTCTGTCGGAGAAGAAGACTTTAGTGTCAATATTACAGTGAGCGGCGCATCGCCTAATCAAGGCTCCGCAATACTCTCATTGTTTGATTCAAGTTCTGATCATTTGAGAAAACCTCTCATGTCCTTGCGACAAGAGGTCGATGAAAACGGCAAGGTACAGTTTCAATTGTCAGGCATGGAAAACCACTTCTATTCGGTTAGTGTTTTCTACGACAAAGACGGCAATGGGCAACTTAGCACCGGCTTTGCCGGCGTACCGATCGAACCCATTGGCTTCTCGAATAACGCGAAAGGACAATCTGGCCCTCCCTCCTTTAACCAAGCTAAATTCAATCCAGTATTATCAAGGGACCTAGAAATAAAACTTAGCAGTGTGCTTTCTGAGACCTAACAACTATTCAAAGAAATTCTTATCAAAAAGACAGTTAATTATTAACTGTCTTTTTGATTAATGTGTTCCATCCTAACTATCGTTGCCACTTTTTGGTACCTAAATTGGAGAGTCCAATGCAAATTGAGTACTAAGCGTTTGTATCGCCAAGCAATCAGAACGAGTAGCAAAAACGGTTATAGAAGCTATTAAGTCTAGGAGATTAACGGGTAAGGAATAGGCGGCTTATGTTACGCCGCGTAAGATTGCCCACCAGCGACCAAAACGTAACAAACTAGCGAGCGTACCAGCGACATAGGTCCATGCAGCCGCTCTAAGCACTTCTCGAACCGCCTCAACTTGATCATCGGTAATATACTCACCGTCAATTAGAATCGGCAAAGCTTTATTAAAGCTAGCGTCAAACTCTAGAGGCAACACTAATAACTGAATGAAAACAGAAGAGAGCATCGCGATGACGCCAACGGCCGCTATCAACAAGCCACTTTGAGGCACCTTCAACACCGCAGCGACGGCAGGTGCCGCCATCAAAATAAATATAGCAACGCGCTCAACTGTTATTGCCGCAGGGGTTAAGCGCTTTCGTAGTCGAGCAATCGGTTCATTTCGGTGAAACTGAATGGCGTGCCCTACTTCGTGCGCAGCGACTGCAATCGCGGACAATGACTTCCC
>NZ_LWFH01000346.1:0-771 GCF_001635725.1 Oleiphilus sp. HI0066 | reverse complement strand
CCGTTTGGCAACTGGTGACACACAAATGCCAGAAGTAGTTTCCGCTTGGGTCGTTATCGCGGGAGAATCACTAAAACAGCCTGAGATTAAGGAAATCTACCAAGACCTGATTGGACAGCAATTAACCTTACTTAGACAATTATTAGCAGATGTATGGGACGGTAAATCCTCAAAGAATAAAGAGGTTATTCATTTAAGCGCTACCGTGATGGCAGCAATGGAAGGGGCATTCCAGCTTTCTGCGACAGCCCATGATGTGATGCCAAAGAACTACGCAGCTGAATCTATCTTGGAGCTAATTAAGAATAGAGTTGGGCTATAGAATAACATAATCTTTTTAAGATCTTTCGCCCTTTCCAAACTTATCGCCATATTCAAAATATAACCAAGCAGATAGTGATACGATTCCTACAGAATAGCCGTACCCAGCGAAACTATTGAGTAGGATATTGAACAGCCAGTTATCATTTACATAGCCATAAGTTGATAAAGCTGTCGCTATCGTGATTACTGAAGAAATCACCATAGGTCTCCCACCCAATTTCTCAGATCGGGTACACCCGAAGGCCGCGATAAATAATGCGACTACATTAGTAACCAGAAATATTCTTATATCAGTGATAAGTTTCGAAAAAGTACCGTCTAAATAACTTTTTAAACTTTGCTTCCAAGAGAAGACCTTCTCGAACAATGCCGCCTTGAGAGGATTATTTGTCTTAAACTCTAATGGCAAAGCGCTAACGTTAGCATCTTGTTGAGTTATCGAACCAA
>NZ_LWFH01000345.1:0-974 GCF_001635725.1 Oleiphilus sp. HI0066 | reverse complement strand
GCACCTGTAACGCACCTTCAGAAAGTTCGTTCACCTTTGAAACGCGAGGCAATTGAATCAACTTAGCTTTAAGTTCCGAATGTCTTTCAGCAACGTGCACATGAATACTATTGTGATAAACCGATTTGGCCGCCAAGTCCTCAGGCGTGCCATCAAACTTAATTGCCCCATCAGAGAGAATCATTGCACGCGTACAAACCGCGCTCACCTCTTCAAGAATATGCGTGGAAACGATGACAATTTTATCTTTAGATAAGTTCTGTATGAGCTCTCGCACTTGATGCTTTTGGTTCGGATCAAGACCATCTGTAGGCTCATCTAAAATCAAAACCTGAGGATCATGAAGAATCGCTTGCGCCAAACCTAAGCGACGTTGAAAACCTTTGGAAAGAGTTTCAACACGTTTATTCAGCACACTATTCAGAGCGACTTTATCAACAGTTTCTTGAATACGCGTATTGAGATCAGACCCAGAAAAACCTCTAACTTTCCCGACAAATCTCAAGGAATCAAGCACAGTCATATCAGCATAAGCCGGCGCACCCTCAGGGAGATAGCCAATCAAACGCTTGGCCTCGACGGGCGTCTTCAACACATCAAACCCCATTACCGATACAGAGCCTGAGCTGGGTTGTAAAAAACCCGTCAGCATTTTCATCGTTGTCGATTTACCTGCGCCATTAGGGCCAAGAAAACCGAGTATTTCACCTGGTTCAACGGTAAATGTCAGTCCATTTACCGCAAAAAAATCACCAAATTGCTTAGTGAGTTTATCAACCGTAATCATGATGTTATTCGTCTCTAACTGGATCATTACTTATAAAAGAAGGCTCTGAACGATTCTAAGAGCCACACGCAAGGATATAGAGTCGACGAAGGGCACTTCAAGCGATCACTGCCAACATTTCTACATGGTCATGTTTGTAATATTTATTCAAAGTAATTCACTAACATTTAAGCTTTACGCCAGACAA
>NZ_LWFH01000344.1:0-1911 GCF_001635725.1 Oleiphilus sp. HI0066 | reverse complement strand
AATGATGATGTGGATAAAGCATCTACTGTTTATGAGACCCTGCTTACGCAACGTCCAGATTCAGTCGCTGCCTTGAATAATTTGGGGTGGATTTACTTTGAACGCGGCGATAAGAAAGCACTTGAGCTGTTGAGCCGTGCCGCGGAACTCGCTCCAAACAGTGCGGCAGTTCTTGATAGCTATGGATGGGTGTTGCACAAGTTTGGAAGAACTGAAGAAGGCTTGCCTTACCTTGAGAAAGCGGCTGCCTTACAGCCAGATAATGCCGAGATTCAAGGACATTTCTTAGAAGCTAAAAACTAAGTTTAATATTGGGGTCAGAGTAAAAGTACTCTGACCCCAGTTTCAAACAAAGCCAAATAGTATCAAGGAAGATCTATGGCTCGCTCACTCCGTCAATGCCCTGCGGGTATGACGCAGCACCTCATTCAAAGGGGCGTTAATCGCCAACCTTGTTTTATTGATACACAAGATTATGTCGCATATGCCTCATGGCTAAATGAATACGCGCGAACGTTTGATGTACATATCCATGCTTGGGTCTTCATGACCAACCACGTACATTTGTTAGTCACGCCGCATACTGATAAGTCAATTTCTCAGATGATGCAGTGTTTGGGACGTCGTTATGTGCGTTATTTTAACCATAGGTATGAGCGATCAGGTACTTTGTGGGAAGGGCGCTTTAAGTCCTTAGGGATTGAGGATGACTCTTATGTACTTGCTTGTCAGCGTTACATCGAACTGAATCCGGTTAGGGCTGGAATGGTTAAGTCAGCGAGTGATTATTTTTGGTCTAGTTACAAAGTTAATGCGCTAATAAAATCTAGTTTGCTTTGGACTGCTCATCGAAGCTATTTGTCCCTCGGAGAGGATCATGAAAGTTGCGCTAGGGCATATCGTAATCTTTTCTAGCGTGATAAACATTGGGGTCAGAGTAAAAGTACTCTGCCCCCCATGTTTTTACTCAGCTTCAATGCCGTGTTTTTCGAATAATGAATACAGCGTCGGACGTGTAATACCGAGTATACGAGCCGCTTTTGCCATATTCCCATGTGAGCCTTTAATCGCTTGCAGGCATGCTGTTTTTTCGGCCTGATCGCGGATTTGCTTCAAATTCAAAGAGCCTTCTGGAAGGCTAGCTTCCGAGCTTTCTAGCTCTAAATCTTCAGCACTTACGTTCATCCCATCTGCCATAATTGCGGCGCGCTTAATTTTATTGATCATCTCGCGCACGTTACCTGGCCAGTCATAACTTCGAATAGCTGCCATTGCGTCTTCAGATAGTCGCAAATCACCACGATTCATTTCGCTACTAATAGACTTGAGAAGTGCTTGTGCAATGAGTACAGAGTCGCCTTCGCGCTCTCGAAGCGCAGGAATATTTAGCGTGATTTCACTAATGCGATAATAGAGGTCTTCTCGAAAGCTTCCCTGAGATATCAAGTTATTGATGTCTTGGTGCGTCGCGCAGACAACACGTACATCAACTGGAATTTCTTTAACGCCACCAACGCGTTCAATCACACGCTCTTGTAAAAAACGTAGCATTTTGGGTTGAAGAGAGGCCGGCATATCGCCAATTTCATCCAAGAATAAGGTCCCACCGTGAGCGAGCTCAATTTTGCCTTTCTTTTGTTGATGGGCGCCTGTAAATGCGCCTTTTTCATGGCCAAATAACTCGCTTTCAAGCAGGTTTTCAGGGATCGCTGCACAATTAATTGCCGCAAAAGGAGCGTCGCNACGAGGGCTCAAACTGTGGATCGCCCGTGCTAAAACTTCTTTACCTGTGCCTGTTTCCCCTAAAATCAGCGTGCTGACATCAGCAGGTGCGATTTTTTCAAGAGTGCGACAAACTTTGAGCATGCTCGGGCTATTCGCTATTACACCCGGAATGCCAGAGTTTGATTG
>NZ_LWFH01000343.1:0-1083 GCF_001635725.1 Oleiphilus sp. HI0066 | reverse complement strand
GTTTAAGAACAGTGTGTATCCCATATAAATGTTCGTATCATTTAGCGAAAGCTGGCGTTCGAGTTAAAAGTTCAGCCGCGCTAATTTTAAGCTTCGTTATTCTTAGGTTGTCGTTAATTGAGCAGCACAAGACCGCCTAAGGAGGAATTCAATTAAGTATGAATATCTTGATATTCTAGGTCCGCTATTTAAAGACGACCTGACGTAAGCTCAGACTGCAAACATACTGATGCGACTTCCGCTTTTGTCTAGCAAGTAGCATTCACAAGTAGAGATTTCTAAGCATTACAACTCGATCTTTTTGGTCAACATCTAAGCCGAAACCAATAGTTTCCAGTCATCTTATGTTCGGTTGAAAANGGCAATCTAAAGCGACCTCGTTCAATCACTCAGTGATTCAGGCAGACTTCTTGGCTAGGACTTTATTCGGCTAACCATTGAAGTACTTGCTCGTGTATTTCAGGACGGTATAACAAGTCAAAGTGATTCATGGCGTATGTAATCGATTGATTCTCTCTAGCAATGTTTAATGACATTTCCTGTTTCGTGTGCTCACCCAGAGCGCTCGAAACAGGTACTAGTCCGTCACCTAGCAGTTTGTCTTGGAGATCTCCTCGATCAAGGCCAATCGTGCTTGCAGCGGCATAACACTTTACGTCCCTCGGTAAGGGAATGATATGTTCTGGCCCTTGACGGCGTTTAAATCGATCAAAGCACTGCCAGTCCTCATCCACGATAATGCCATAACGCAAGTCAGTGATACCCGAACTTCGAGCCATCCCCAAGCGCGCCAATGCAGCCGAATAGGGAATGACACTCCAGAGTGTTTCGAGCCAATTGCTTTTGCGTTCTAGAGGCGCACCATGATGAGGTGTACCCAAGAAAACAACCTTACACATCTTCGAAATCCATTTACTTTGAGCACCGTAATGGCATGCACTGCGTGCCACAAGACCACCCATGCTATGCGTTACCAAACTAATTTCCTCAACATCTACAGGCCAATTTTCTAGCAGTTTCTCTAAACACTGCGCTAGCTCCCGACCGTTTTGCGATATGTGTTTGCCACTGTTGTAGCGCAAA
>NZ_LWFH01000342.1:0-1014 GCF_001635725.1 Oleiphilus sp. HI0066 | reverse complement strand
TCATTATCCGAGCGTCGTAGAGAAAATTGCGAAACAAGGGCATGAGGTTGCCAGCCACGGGTATAGTCATCAGCTTATCTACAACCAAAGCCCTGAAGTGTTTCGCGAAGAAACCTTCAAATCAAAACAGATCTTAGAAGATATTACCCAAGCTCCGGTTCGTGGATACCGAGCGGCTAGTTACTCAGTAACAGAAAAATCACTTTGGGCGATTGATACCCTAGTTGAAGCAGGTTTTGAATACGATTCGAGTATTTTTCCTGTCAGACATGATCTCTACGGTATTCCAGATTTTCCTCAGCAGCCGCATGTATATAAAGGTTCTGAGAAAGGGGATATTGTTGAATTTCCGATTAGCTCTATAAAAATGGCAGGCTATCAATTGCCTATCGCTGGTGGCGGATATTTTCGATTATTCCCGTATTGGTTTACCAAGTTTGGGCTCGGTAAAATCAATCGTGAAGAAAATGCATTCATGTTTTATCTTCATCCTTGGGAGGTTGATCCTGATCAGCCGCGTGTTCCTGGGGTTGGCTGGAAATCAACATTTAGGCATTACAACAATCTCGAGAAATGCCAAGGGCGTTTAGCGCAACTGTTGAAAGATTTTAAATTCGATAGCATGGAAAACGTGCTAATCGAGAAGGGATTATTGAGCTCGCGACCTGATAAGGGGGCTGCATGACCTTTATCAACCTTGTCGTTATCCTGAGTAATAACGCTGCCATTCAGGGCAATAATTCTGTCATTCCGCACTTGATGCGGAATCCATTGTTTTTGTTAGAAAATTTAAAGGGCGGTGCATAATGGAATTCCTATTCTGGCTATGCGCTTTTCTTGTCGTCTATATCTATTTGGGATATCCCGTTGTAATTAAATTGATCGCAGGGCGGGGGAATCCAATTTCTAAAGATGAGACCTTCGAACCAAAAGTCTCTATTCTCATTGCTGCATTTAATGAAGAGAAAGATATCGCTGACACGATCAATAATAAGCTTGCTTTAGATTATCCAA
>NZ_LWFH01000341.1:0-534 GCF_001635725.1 Oleiphilus sp. HI0066 | reverse complement strand
ACTCACTGCATGTGGCGGAAACGAAGGTTATGCAGATTTAGACTCTTTCATGAAGTCGGCTGATGAGAAGCCGGCTGGGCGTATTGACCCATTACCTGAAATGATTATTTATGAGTCATTCAAATATTCAGAAGCGGGCAGCCGTTCTCCTTTTGCGGCTCCCGTTGAAGAGGTTGATGTTGGTGTCGAAATCGCAGAAGACCAAAGCAACATCAAGCCAAATTTTGATCGTCCTAAAGAAATGTTGGAGTCATTCCAGCTTACTCAGTTGAGAATGGTTGGTACTTTGCAAAAGCAGGACTCAGCCACACTTTGGGCTCTGATTTCTGATAATTCTGGCGGAGTTCATCGGGTTCAGGAAGGTCAATATATGGGCAAAAACCATGGCCGTGTGGTAGCAATTCAAGAGGCTGGAATTAGTCTGATTGAGATTGTGCCGAACGGGAATGGTGGTTGGATTGAGCGTCCACGCTCTGTAACGCTGGAAGATATATAGTGATTGGGAGCGTGCGAATAGTGAAACAAATAAATGAA
>NZ_LWFH01000340.1:0-552 GCF_001635725.1 Oleiphilus sp. HI0066 | reverse complement strand
TTTCATTTCGGCGAAGCCTATGGGGGTCTTAAACGGCATTGATTATGGCTGGACCGGAAAAGTGCGTAAGGTTGATAGTGAAAGTATTAACGGTCACTTAAAAAGCGGTGCACTGGTTCTTCAAACAGGGCATGGTTACGCAGTGACCGGTGAAATTTTTAATCTGTCTTATGAAGAGTTAGCAACAGATATTGCCGTGGCACTAAATGCTGAAAAGCTCATTATGCTGGGTAGCGACAAAGCGATAGATGATGGGGCGGGTGAAACCTGTAGACAGATAACCCCGGATGTCGCACAGTCATTAGTCTCTTCGACAAGCGACGATGATAACGCAAGGTTATTGGCATTAGCTCAACGTGCTTGTGATCTTGGCGTTAAGAGAACTCACCTTTTAAGTTATGCCTCTGATGGTGCGATTCTTGAAGAACTATTTACGCGAGATGGTATTGGTACCATGGTTAGCGCAGAAAGTTATGATGAGGTAAGAGCCGCCACCTTGGACGACTTAAATGGTATTCAAGAATTGATTCAGCCCTTAGAAGAGCAAGGGAT
>NZ_LWFH01000339.1:0-818 GCF_001635725.1 Oleiphilus sp. HI0066 | reverse complement strand
TGTTCAGTTTTCGTTATAAGGAGCGCTAAATAACTCTAAAAAGATTGCCCTACGGATATCGTTGTTAATTTCGTGAGGAGAAGCAGATGTTGCTAGATAGAGTTAGACACCCAAATGAGCGTAGTGACAGAAGACCTAGCTCCTGATTCTGGAATCGCCGCAGATATCACTGCAAATATGCTGAACAAACAATTGATCGTGAGTGATTATCTAAAAACCGGTTTAGAGTAAAACATTAGTGACTTCAATCAATTGTCTGAGCGAACGATTCTTATTCTGAACCAAGCAAACGAACAAATCGAAGACCCAAACCGCGTTGCAATTCTCGAAAATATAAATGCTTTGTCACGCAATTATGATCAAGCGTTTATCGGAAGCGTAGTGTCCAATATGAGGGAGCGCAACCGTTTAGTGAATGAAGGAATGAACGTTGCTGGTTCTCAGATTAGAAAAGAGCTCACATATATTCGCGACTCGGCATATAAAGATAATGATATCGTTGCTGCATGATATGCAGGCGTCGTTCAAGAAAACCTTCTACTTGCTCGTCTTTATGCGTTTCGATTTTTAGATGACAATCAAGAAAGCTCCACTGATCGAGTTCTTAACGAACTAAGTGCAGCGTCGCGAGAACTAAATACCCTTATGCCCGAACTTCAGAACGCAAATCGTAGAGCAGCTGCTGAACGTGTAAGGGAAGGAATACGCAATCACGAAAACGCGTTTAAAGCTGTTTCATCATCGATCTATGATCGAAACACAGTTGTAGAAGCGCAGCTGGTTCCGTTTGGTGCGCAGATCTTTGATGCATCGGTCAA
>NZ_LWFH01000338.1:0-903 GCF_001635725.1 Oleiphilus sp. HI0066 | reverse complement strand
GGTTTGGCGTACCTACCAAATCAACAGTACCTTCGCTGACAGTCCAGTTAGTAAACCCATTGTAGTTAAGGTGAGAAGTCTGAGTTCCCTCAGAATCAAAATCATCCTGAAAAATAATAGCGGCTTGCGCACTTACTGCGAGCAACATAGCCACAACAAAAGCAGTCATCCGTGTATACATCTGCAAATCTCCAATCTTATAAATAAAGTCACCAATTCGGCTCGGTGAATGCAGCAAATATCCAACCATTTTTTATGAACCATCTGATATCAATAACTTAACCATAAAACCTGAATATAAAAAAAAGAGAAATGTAAATTATCCTGACGCTTTCAGTAAACATGAACTAAAAAATAGCTCCCATACTTGCGACAGCATTTAAAGGAATAGACTCAGCTCACGCTTTCGCTCTATCTCGATGCGCAACCGCGTTATTATGTTTTGTATCACACATAACAAAACAATCACCTTTATTCTTCTGCACATAAAACACTTATCAATTCCATTTCGCTCCTTATAATAGGCTCCAAAATAAATTCAAAGAGAGTAAAGACATGCCAAAAGCTAGCGAAATAAAAAAGAATGCAGCCATTGAGTACAACGGCGAAGCGTATTTTGTAAAAGACATCGAGCGTTCTGTTCCGCAAGGCAGAGCGGGAGGGAGCCTTTACCGTATGCGCATGTATAACGTGACAACTGGCCAGAAGATTGACGAAACTTTCAAAGATTCTGACATGCTTAATTTCGCCGACTTGAGCAGACGTCCCGTCACATTTTCATACAACGATGGCGACGAATATGTATTTATGGATAGCGAAGACTATTCGTCTTACTCACTGCAAAAAGCCAGCATTGAAGAAGAGTTGCTGTTTATCACCGATGCATCTCAAGGCCTACAGGTT
>NZ_LWFH01000337.1:0-912 GCF_001635725.1 Oleiphilus sp. HI0066 | reverse complement strand
TTTTAAATGGCAACCAAAGAGTGAAACGCCACTCATATTGCTCGGTAATCGTGATGAGTTTTATCAGCGACCGACAGACCAAGCATTTAAATGGGATAACGGCATTTGCGCTGGCAAAGATAAACTCGCAGGAGGAACTTGGCTGGGTATCACAGCAAATCAACGATTATGCACGGTTACTAACTTTCGAGAAGTTCCGAGTTCAAGCGGCGAAAAATCAAGGGGCTTAATCCCAAACGAGTTTTTGTTAAGCGAAGTCAGCGCTCAAGAATACGCTACGCACCTTGCACAAAGCTCTGAAGATTACACCGGATTCAATGCCCTGATCTTCGATGGTACTGAACTTGTATACACGAGTAATCGAGACACGCAAAACTTTCGCATACTTGATGCTGGTATCTATGGTCTGAGTAATCACCTACTCGACACACCTTGGCCAAAAGTAATCAAAGCCAAAGGCGAATTTAAAAAGTGCATCGACGATTCACCAGAGCCAAACACAGATCAAAAAAATGCCTTATTTGCGTTAATGCAGGATCAAACTCAAGCGCCTGAAAATGAACTTCCTAATACTGGACTGGGGGTTCAAAGTGAGAAATTGCTTTCGAGTATTTTCATTCGGAGTAAAGAGTATGGCACGCGCACAAGCTCACTTGTGCGCATTCATCAAAACAAAATTTCGTTAATCGAACGCAGTTATGACACGACTTTCAACTCAGAGAACAGCCAAGACTTGCCCTATACCGAAGTGGAAATAAATCTCTAAGGCGTAGTAAAGAACACGAACCCGGATTAGACCAAGAGAGATCACTATGCATATGCTCATCAAACTCAAGCAAAAATACTTACTAGGCTTTCTCTTTATTTCTTCCTTTCTATGGATAAACCATTCTTCTGCAGAAGAACAAAGCG
>NZ_LWFH01000336.1:0-2163 GCF_001635725.1 Oleiphilus sp. HI0066 | reverse complement strand
CGTATTTTCAGATCAGATTCTTGATGTGCTGAAAGATAAAGAATTGTTGCGACTCGATTTTGGGATCTTGGTCTTACACCTTGTATTAACTGCGATGTTTATCGCTATCCCTGTGTCCTTGGTTGATAGTGTGGGCTTGTCGAGTGAGCAACATTGGTGGTTGTATTTACTCGTATTAGTAGGTTCCTTTATTGCGATGATTCCGCTAATCATCGTTGGTGAGACGAAGCAAAAGATGAAGCCTATATTCTGCGTGGCAATCATCTTGGTGTTGATAGGTGCGTTGGCAATGTCGTCTTTTCAAACGGCATTAAGTGGATTTATTGTTTCGTTGTTTGTGTTTTTTATGGGCTTCAATTTACTGGAAGCCAGTTTGCCTTCGCTCGTCAGTAAAATAAGCCCTGCAGGTTCAAAAGGCACTGCAATGGGCGTCTACTCTACTAGCCAATTCTTCGGTGCTTTCTGTGGTGGTTTGTTAGGGGGCGTAGTCTTATCTGAATATGGCGTAAACGGCGTTTATTACTTTTCTGCAGCATTACTCACTGTTTGGTTTTTTGTCGCAGCAACAATGAAAAAACCAAAGCACGAAAGAACAGTGACTGTCTTTTTTAAATCGGATCTCGATCAAAATGAAATTGATGATCTGGGCGATGCACTTATCTCAATACAGGGCGTTGAAGATGCAGTCGTTGTGTCAGAGGGAGTAGCCTACTTGAAAGTGATTTCAACGAAGTTTGAAGAAGCTTCGCTAGAGCCTCTGAAAAAACAATATCCTTATCAATCCTAGGCGCTATTTCCGTTCAAGTTGATGGTAAAACTAGGGTAGTCGTGAGACAATGCGACACATATTTAGACGCATTTAATTATTAATTTAAGACGCAAAGGACGGCGTTAATATTGGAAGGGGAATAGCATGGCCAGAGGCATTAACAAGGTAATTTTAATTGGTAATCTTGGGCAGGACCCAGATGTTCGTATGAGCGCTCAAGGTTCAGCCATTACAAACCTTAATCTCGCAACAGATGAAAGTTATAAAGATAAGCAAACTGGTCAAATGGTTCCTAAAACTGAATGGCACAGAGTTGTGTTGTTTAACCGCCTAGCAGAGATCGGTCGTGACTATTTGCGCAAAGGCTCAAAAGTTTATATTGAAGGTCGTCTACAAACGCGTAAGTGGCAAGATCAAAATGGCCAAGATCGCTATACCACTGAAATTGTAGGTAATGAGCTTCAAATGTTGGATTCTCGTGGTGCTGGCATGGATCAACCCGGGCAACAGCAGGGTGGTTATGCACCACAGCAGCAAGCTGCTCCTCAGCAAAGAGCGCCGCAACAAGCAGCCCCTCAAGCTAATTACCAACAGCAACAACAGGCTCCGGTTCAACAGGCCTATAATCAGGCTCCTCAAGCCGCACCGGCTCCAGCACCAATGGCGCCAGCGATGGATGATTTTGATGACGATATTCCGTTTTAATATCGTATGATCAACAACAAGTAATAAGATCGAAAAGCCCTGCAGTAGCGGGGCTTTTGCGTTAATCAGTATGACAAAACGCTCATGCATGATCCGTTTACAAGCACTTACATACTCTTTATTCTGCTGTTCAAATAATAACTACTGTTAGGCATTTTTTGGTGCGTTCTTTAATCCTTTCTCGAACTGCTCATACCCGAGTTGGCCTTGAGTTTCGTACAGATGGTTTAGCAATCGCTCTAACGCGCTCCGCACGTTATCCATCCTTAAAATTGATGGAATCATACTGGTTACCCTCTGCGCCTAATAAACGCCTACAAAACCTTCGAAATTTTGTTAGAGAACAAGGTTTGAAAGGTGTCTCTTGCGATATCGTGCTTCCTCGAAATGATTACCAACGCATTGAACTCGATGCTCCTAATGTGCCTGAGACCGAATTAGAGTCAGCTGTTCATTGGGCTGTGCAAGCGCTAATGGATGACGCTGCGATGGACGCGCAAGTTGAGTATTTTGATTATCCCAAAGAAGCCTTAAGAAACCGCCCTCCGAGGTTGCATGCTCGTGTCGCACGACAAGCTTTGATCGATACATTAACGCAGTCTGCAATAGCGGTTGGTCTAAAGCCAAAGCGAATTACAGTAAGTGATTTAGCCTTAAAGAATCTATCCGAAACGATTGAACCAAGTAAT
>NZ_LWFH01000335.1:0-14004 GCF_001635725.1 Oleiphilus sp. HI0066 | reverse complement strand
GTAAAAGAAAAGAAAGACGCGTTTTTTTCTTACTTCTTACCTATTGTGGAACAAGAAAATGTTCGTTTGGAAAAACTACGTAGCGATATTCAAACCGAAAAGAGTCAAACAGAGCTTGAGCAGCTTGCCAAAAAATACCGCTTAGAGATTAGCTCTCCGATTACTGCGCCAGAGAAAGAGCAATTGCTGTCTCGGATCGATCAAATTCCCTCATCGTTAGTGTTAGCGCAAGCAGCGATTGAATCCGCCTGGGGAACATCTCGGTTCGCGACTCAAGGGAATAATTATTTTGGTCAATGGTGTTTTACCAAAGGCTGCGGTTTAGTTCCTTCCGCTCGCAATGATGGGGCGATTCATGAAGTGCGTGTGTTTGACTCGCCAACAGACTCTGTTCATGCGTATTTTAGAAATATTAATTCCCATCCAACCTACGCTCAGCTGAGAGATTTACGTGCGCAAGCACGCGCAAATGGCGAGCCCATTCACGGCTGTGTGCTTGCCGAGGGGTTGTCGAGATATTCAGAACGTGGTCAGCATTATATTGATGAGATTCGACAAATGATTCGCGTAAACAAACTCACTCCGCATAGTTTGGCACCGTGCAGAGCCGGGCCTAAGCAAGGGGCTGAGTAAAAGTGCTCTTGAGCAGAAGTGCTGAGTATTAAAATCACTACTCTAGAACGTGTTTCCTGTATGGCTGTATAGCTGTGTGGCTAGGCAGTGGTGATAAAAATCTCATCACGCTAGTGCTTATTCCTTGTACCACTCACCATTCGCTTTCGGTCTAATCCAAGCGTGCGAATACCAGTAATATCTGCCTTTTTCGGATGATGGTGCTGTGCAGTTAATGCGTGAACGGCCAACGGGGAGAGTAAGTTCTTGCTGAACGATGATACTGTTTTCTTCTTGCTTGATGGATACTGCATCACCCTCAAAAAAGCACGAAATACCTGCATACTTCCTATCAAATTCAAATCTTAAGCCTTTGCTTATACTGGGTTGTCGAACGATCTTTTGATTCGGAATGACCTTACTCGCATGTAGCGGCAAACTTGCGAGTTTTAACTTAAATTGTTTCATCGCACCGAAACGGTTGGTCATCGGGAATCGGGGTAATGCTGTTAGATCATGAGCATTGCCCACGGCGCCAGATTGCTGTCCAAAACTTACATAGCCGAGTTCTTGTGAGAGGCTTTGCACTTCTTGTGTATATTCCCCATAGGGATAAGCTAGCAGTTTGCTCGTATTAGGAATGTTTTGATCAATGATTTTCTCTGCGCGCAAGATATCTTCACGTAAACGAGCACGCCAATCCTCGTTTGTTTCGCCTTCTTGTTTACGAACGAGATGCAAATGGGTATGGGTGTGATTAGCAATGGTGGCGCCAAATTGCGTGACTTCTTTTAACTGATCCCATGTCATAAACAATTGATTGTTCTTTTTAATCGCTTGGGTGGCGACAAAGATCGTAAATGGCATATTCCGCTTTTTTAGTGCCGGAAAGGCCGAGCGATAAACTGACTCATAAGCATCATCAAACGTAATCGAGACCACTTTATCTGGGATGGTGCTTCCTTGCTGAAGATGCTGTACGAGTTTTGGGAGAGGCCAAACAGAAAAGCCTTGCTGCTCTATATGTTCTAAGTGTTGATCGAATAGCTGTGGACTGATACTCGTGCTCGGAGGCGTTTTGTCACTCACGTGATGATATTGCAGGATGACTGCTGATTGAGCCGTGAACGCTGATGATAAAAGTATTAGGCATATGAACAAACGGATGAAAAACATAGCTTGGTCTCGTGAAGCGTCGCAATGTGAAATGCTGAATCGATAGCACATACACTACACTGTTTTGAGCGCTTTGGCCTTGTGTTAATTAGATTAGCATCCATTCACTTAGAATAGTGGAATTGGCATAGTTGATTGTGTTGCAATTTGCTACATTAGAGCCTCAAGTGCTTGGAAAAAATACATGACCCTATTATTACTCTATCTTGCGATCGCGATTGGCGTATCGTTCTTATGCTCTATCTTAGAAGCTGTTCTCTTATCGATTACCCCTAGCTACAGCGAAACTATTCAATCAGAGAAGCCAAAACTGGGCGCTAAAATTGCCGAAGTTCGGACTAAACTAGACGAATCTCTTTCCAGTATTCTGATCTTAAATACCTTTGCGCATACGATGGGCGCAGCGGGGGTTGGGTCTCAAGCTGTTCAGGTTTATGGTGCCGAGTGGGAAACACTGATTGCGGTGTTACTCACCTTAGCTATTTTGTATTTTTCTGAGATTATTCCTAAGACATTGGGCGCGACCTATTGGCGGCAACTTGCTGTGCCGGCGTCTTTTACTATCTCTTGGTTAGTGAAAATTGTGTTCCCGCTAGTGTGGCTGTCGACGCGCTTGACCAAGTTATTCAGTAAAGACAAAGACAATGTGATTACGCGTGATGAAATTTTAGCGCTTGCCTCACTTGGCCAAAAAGACGGCACGATTGTCTCGCAAGAGAATGAATACTTATCAAATCTACTTCATCTTCGAGAAGTGGCGACGGAAGAAATTTTAACGCCTCGCAGTGTTGTGCATATGCTTCCTGCGGTCACCACCATTCAAGAAGCTTTGGATGATCCGCAAACAAGGCAATTTACACGTATACCTGTTTACGACGAGCATGTTGATGATGTGATTGGTCAGGTGATTCGTGCCGATCTATATGAAGCTGAACGCCAAGGCAAGGGTAGCGAGAGTATTGTTTCCGTTATTAAACCGTTGAGCCGTGTGTCCGATCGCTTACCTGTTCAAAAGCTCCTCGATACGTTCATTAAGAAGCGCGCACATTTGTTTTTGGTGACAGATGAGTTTGGCCAGAACGAAGGGGTTGTGTCTTTAGAAGATGCCATTGAAACTTTGCTAGGGCGAGAGATCATGGACGAGACGGACGCCGTTGAAGATATGCAGGCGCTTGCTCGTTCAAATCATCGCGAGAAGTTGCGAGAGACAAAAGCGCAAAGCGATGCGCCAGAGTCAAACGTCTAGGAGGTACATGCTGTGTCAAATGTTGCGAATGTACCAAGTGGTAAGTTAGAGAAGCTCGTTTTTGTCGCTTACTTATTACATTTCTTTAGCGCCTTTAATGGTTTGCTGTCTCCAGCACTTATCGTCACAGCTTTTCTCACCGGTTGGCCCTCTATTATTGCCTTGATCATCTGTTATGTGTGGCGTGATGAAGCTGCCGGTACATATTTAGATAGCCACTTTACTTGGCTCATACGCACCTTTTGGTTTGCCCTGTTATGTCTGGTAGTTGGCTTCATCTTAGTGTTTACAATTATTGGTGCGGTGATCGGTATTCCCATGTTGTTGATTTTAGGTCTTTGGGTTCTGTACCGATTATTGCGCGGCGTGCTTCGTTTGAATGCACGCTTGGGCATGTTGTTCTAAAAGGGTGAGCTACAAGCGCACTTAAATGCATCAAGGCCGCATTTTGCTTACATCGTGATTGAGCAAAAAAGTGAACTTTTCTTGTTTTTCTCTATTAAATCCTAAAAAAATGGATTCATTTCTTAGTTGGTCTGAACTTTGCAAGATCAGACGTGTGCTGCCATGGAGGTAGCCGCGTAAAGCGCTTGTAAGCGCAGGCAAAGAAGCCCAAACCATTATTCAGCTTAATTGCTGCCTAATGCTTTTTTTGTGCCTGAATTTCTGAGTTGATCAACGCCCCCGTAGAAGTTGCGATTGCGTTAGCTGAAGGCTAATGCCCCATTTTTTTATCGTAGAGGAAGTAAATATGCGTTCTAAGAAAAAACTAAAATCTTTTAGCCCAAAAAACATTCTTGCAACAGCGGTTGCCTTGGGATCTTGTTCGATGTCAGCACAGGCTTATGCAGCCGCAGAAACGGTTGCGGATGCCTTAGCATCCGGCACAGCTTGCGGCGATCTTCGTTTACGTTATGAAACGGTTGATCAAGATAACGCGCTAAAGGACGCAAGTGCATTAACCCTTAGAACACGTTTGGGTTATAAGACAGCCGAATACTCAGGCTCCTCAGGGTTGGTTTAATTTGAAGATTCGCGCGTGGTTGCAGGTGTGGATGAGTACAACAACGGCATTGGAAAAAATACGGGTGTTTAATCAGTTGTTGCCGACCCTGAAACCACTGAATTGGATCAAGCATTTTTGAAATATGGTGCCGGCAAGACAAGTGTCACGGTGGGTCGCCAGGTGATTGCTTTAGATAATCATCGTTTTGTTGGTCATGTCGGCAGGCGTCAGGATCGACAAACCTTTGATGGTGTTCGAGTTCTATCTGCATTAACAGATGCACTGGCTGCAGAATACGCTTATTTGAGTAAACGAAACCGTATTTTTGCTGAAGACAAAGATGTGGATGCGAAAGATCACTTGTTTAATGTCAGCTATAAGACTGGCCTTGGAAAGGTTTCTGCCTATGCGTATTTGCTAGAAGTTGATCAAGACGCAGAAAATGGTATCGATACCTACGGTGTTCGTTTCGCGGGCAAAAAAGAAATTTCTGAAGGTACAACTTTACTTTATAGCGCTGAACTAGCAACACAGGAATCAGAGTCAGCGACAACCTCCTATGACGCAGAGTACTTGGCACTCGAGTTAGGTGCCGCTGTGAAAGGAATTACCGCGAAACTAGGCTACGAACAATTGGGATCTGATGAAGGAATGTATGGTTTCTCAACCCCTCTCGCGACTGGCCATAAATTCAATGGCTGGACCGATCAATTTCTTGGAACGCCAAACCAAGGTCTAGTAGATACCTATGTATCTGTCAGCACAAAGCTAGCAGGCTTTAAGTTAGCTGCGACTTACCATGATTTTTCTGCGGATGAGAGCACTGCAGGAGTTGATGACTTCGGAAGCGAGCTTGATTTGTTGCTCGCGAAGAAGTTCAACAAAACCTATTCTGCTGGGTTTAAGTACGGTATGTACTCAGCGGGTGATGCTGGCACTAACAAAGTTGATACAGATAAAGCTTGGTTGTGGTTAGGTGCGAAGTTCTAATTAGTTGAGCTCCCTTAGCTAATTTTGCCGCCAATGTATTTCTGATACTTGGCGGCTTTTTTAGTTGGTTCGATCGTTTTGCTAAATAGCCGCATCTAGCAGCAAGAATCCTTCGCGTCCTGCGACAAAGATGACAGAGCACCACGCGAACGTAATGATTGTGATTTCAAGCAGAATTGAACGGCGGCTTTGCTTAAAGCGTCGGGCAATCACTGCATAGGTCGGTATGCCGATTAGAATTGGCGCAAGCACCGCTGATCCTCGTTTTCCGTACCTCTTCCAGATTCTAAGCACCTTTCTTAGATGCTTGTTGAATCCTTTTCGTTTCGACTGAAGTTTTTTTACCCACAAGTCAGTCAAAAACAACACGCTCACCGAAGATGATAGTGCAGCACCTAGATTGAATAAAAGCATCTCGATATAACTAAAACCGCTGCCCGCAGCAATGAATGGGCCTAGGTAGGTTTTCCACAGACTTAAAAAGTACATGGTCGCAGCTTGCAGGAAATACGTGTCGTCCATTTGTTCGCACTACTATTTATTTTGCGTTGATTGTGCGCGACTCTTTAATCAGCAGCAAGGCAAGAATGGTTTTTATGCGATTCAGTTGTACTGAGGCCTTATCGTCTCGTAAGTTGATTAAAGGCGACTCGAAGATCCTCTTTAGAAGTAATGCCGTGCAGAGTATTCGTTAGTCTTCCGTGCTTGTTGAATAGCAATAGCGTTGTCTTAGGGGCTTGGTATTTGCCAGCGAAAGTTTTGCCTTTCTTGTTGGCGAGGTTAGCAATTTTGAATTGTATGTCCTCGTCATACTCGGATTGGAGTGCATCTACGTTGCGCTTTAGTTGTGCGCAATTTGGGCAGTTTGGATCATGTACTTGAACCACAGTCGCTGTGCCATTGCCGATCACGGAAAGATCCTGTGTTGTCTGAATCACGTGACTATAGGCTGTTAGGCAAACGCCAAGAAAGGCTGCGAATACAGCGCTAATTCCAAGTTTTTTCAGGGTCTTAGGTGTAATTTTTTTACGTTTTACTTTTTGAGTTTTAGTAGTAGATGATTTCCCATGGCGTGCCATGATGCCTCCAGTGCGATTCTTTGCTGCTGAAAAAGATAGGGCTCTTGTGACATTCACGGTATAAAAAAGTTCATTCCAGTAAGGGATCTGGGCATGTCATCTTATGCCGTGATACATTCGTATAGTTAATCTTCGATCACAACAACAAACAGATTAAGCGGTAGCGACTTTCCATGATTATTAATCAAGATACTTTGAACTTCCTTCTTTATGACGTGTTTCAAGCAGAGGCTCTTACTGAGTTAGATGCCTACAAAGACCATGATCGTAGTACCTTTGATGGTGTTATCGATACGTCGCTTAAAATCGCACAAGACTACTTCTTACCGCACAACGCGAAGGCTGACGCAAATGAGCCAAGCTTTGATGGTGAAAGCGTATCGACCATTCCTGAGGTGAAAGAAGCGTGGAAGTATTTTACTGAAGCTGGATTGATTAATGCGCGTCATCGATTTGATGAGGGTGGAATGCAGCTGCCTGCGTTGGTGCATTCAGCATGTATGGGTTTGTTTACAGGCGCGAATCCGAGCACGGCTGGTTATCCATTCTTAACGAGTGCGGCATCGAATCTTATTCATGCGTTTGGGAGCGAAACCCAAAAAAGCTTGTATCTAGATGGAATGTTCTCTGGACGATTTGCTGGAACCATGGCTTTAACGGAACCGAATGTTGGTTCGAGTCTGGGAGATCTGACAACAAAAGCCACACCTCAAGACGATGGCAGCTACCGCTTGAAAGGTCAGAAGATGTATATCTCTGGTGGCGATCAAGATATCACCGAAAATATTATTCATTTGGTGCTCGCGCGCGTCGAGGGAGCTCCTCAAGGCGTGAAAGGGATAAGCTTATTTATTTGCCCAAAGTTTCTACTCAATGATGATGGCTCTTTGGGTAAACGCAATGATGTTATGTTGGCCGGTTTACTGCACAAAATGGGCTATCGAGGCACGACATCAACGGTGCTGAATTTTGGTGAGAAAGATGACTGTACTGCCTTCTTGATTGGTGAAGAGGGGAAAGGGCTTTCGTACATGTTCAAGATGATGAATGAGGCCAGAATTGGCGTAGGTCTTGGTGCAGCAATGATCGGTTATCGCGGTTATCTCGAGTCTTTGGCTTTCGCTAAAGACCGACCACAAGGCAGAAAACCCTCAAATCGAGACACTACAAGTGCCCCAGTGAATATTGTTGAGCATGCTGATGTGAAACGTATGTTGTTGGCTCAGAAAGTCTATGTAGAAGGTTCCTTAGCGCTGTGTTTGTTTGCGTCTAAATTGGTGGATGAACATGAGGCCGGTGGAGACGAAAATGCACTTGTGTTGCTAGATTTACTGACTCCGGTTGTGAAAAGCTACCCCTCTACTTATGGATGTAAAGCGAATGAATTAGCGATCCAAGTTTTGGGCGGCTCTGGCTATATTCGCGAGTATCCCGTTGAACAGTGCTACCGTGATAATCGGCTTAATCCTATCCATGAAGGCACACATGGTATTCAATCACTTGATTTGCTTGGTCGTAAACTATGGCAAAAACAAGGGCTTGGGCAGCAATTGCTCATGCAGCGAGTTCAGGCGACTTTAGCCAGAGCCAAAAAACATGAGCGCTTAGCTGATTTGGCTGAGCACTACAGCACTGCATTGAAAACATTTATCGAAACGACTACTGCTTTAGGTATGGCTCTGCAGCAAGGTCGAATTGATGAGACCTTAGCTAATTCTGCCTTATACCTTGATGTGATGGGGAGAATGGTCGTCGGTTGGTTGTGGTTAGACATGGCCTGTGCAGCATTAGAGTCGGATCGCGATGAAGCTTTTGTTTCGGGGAAATTACAAGCAGCACGTTATTTTATTCGTTGGGAACTTCCTGAAATTAATCATTTAAGCGAGTTGCTGAAAGGCTTTGATCAGACTTGCGTAGAAATGGAAGTTGACTGGTTCTAATGATCAGTTGATGAATAAAAAGGGGAGGTGACTCCCCTTTTTTGTGGGTGGAAATTGTTTCTAACGCGCGTAATAGGCAACCGTCGATGCCTTTTGAATAGTCTCTGCATTGATTAAATATCCTACGAGGTTCGGTGGGGTATTCTCGTCAACGTCTAAAGTTTCGGTGTTGAGTGCATAAACGGTAAATAAGTATTGGTGCGGTCTATCGCCTTCAGGAGGGCAGGCGCCTCCATAGCCTGTAGCACCGAAGCTTGTTTTGATTTGGATGCTACCTTTTGGCGCTAATTTAGCGTCGGTTTTACCTGCATTTTCTGGCAACGCTGTTGTGTCCGAAGGAATGTTGAACACAAGCCAGCGCCACCAACCTCCATCTGTGGGTGCATCTTTGTCGTACATGGTTATTGCAAAGCTTTTTGTTCCTTCAGGTGCATTCTGCCAGTTCAGTTCAGGTGAGATGTTTTCTCCCGAACAGCCAAAACCATTAAATACATGTTTCATCGCTAGCTGACCTTGAGCAGAGTCAGAACTAAGCGTGAGCCCCTGTGCCGACGCGGTTCCGGCTAATAGTAGAGCGCTGAACATAAGAAATATTGATTTCATTGTGAGTCCTTTTGATGGGGGGTGGTGGGCAAGTATAATTCTAGTTTCCTGCTGTGCTTTTTATAAATCGTTCGATTCTTTTTTGTTGAGCTTGCTGACAACCTTTGCGTTAGAGCCCTCCTTATCGGTAAACTCTGCAGTACATAAAAACACAGCTAATAATCTTCAAGTAAAAGGAAAGAATAGATGTTGAAAAATACGCTAGCAGCCGCTTCGGGTTTGTTGTTGACTGCGCCGGCATTTGCGCACCCAGGACATGATCATGCACATTGGTTGAGCGATCCTATCCACCTACTTACTGCCTTAGCGATTGCGGCTGTTGCTGTGACTGGTGTTGTCGTCGCTAAGCGTAAAAAAGCAAAGCTGGATAAGTAAAATCCTGAAGGGCGCGGATTCTTTCTTGATTATCTGCGCTCATGCTCTTAACTCTCTCCTTCTTCTGATTCGACATCGTGTTCCTTAAGCATAGCCTTGCGATGATGTTACTCACGGTGCTTGTGAGTTGCATACAAGTTCCTCAGTCTCCGTCCTTTTCGGTGTCGCCTGATAGACCACCAACGCAATATATAAGTTTTCAAGACTACTTGACGCAAACCAAGGCATACTTAACTCAAAATCGTGCGTTTATTTCAGACGATCCTGCGCGTGAGATAGAAGTAAACATGCCTTTTGAATTACGGCCATCTACTGAGGCAAACACCAAGAGAGCGATATTGCTGGTGCACGGCTTGGGCGATTCGCCATACTCTTTTATTGATGTAGCGCCGATTCTTGCGGAGCAAGGTTTTGTTGTAAGAGCGATTTTATTAGCGGGTCATGGAACGCGTCCGGCTGACTTGTTGTGGGCAAGCGAACGCGATTGGCAAAAGAGCATTGATCAACATGTAGCTTTGCTCAAAAAAGAATTCGACGAAGTGTGGCTGGGTGGTTTTTCTACTGGTGCAAATCTAGTGACTAGCGTTTCTCTTGAAGATGAAAGCATTAATGGTTTATTGCTTTATGCGCCAGCATTTCACCCTACCAGTAATCTGGTTCGCTTCTCTTCTTTTGCCTCTTATTTTATTGATTGGGTGGATGTTGACCCTGAAGAAAATATCGCACGCTATGATTCGCTGACGGCTCAGGCTGCTGCGTCCTACTACGCAACTGTTGAGTCATTGAATGATGAACTAGTGCGAAATGCGTTTGATCGACCTGCAATGTTGATTCTTAGCGAGGCAGACAGCGTGGTAGATAGCCAAGCTGTGGCAAATACCTTTCATGAAAAATTTACTAACGAAGATAGTCGACTAATTTGGTTTGGAGAGCCTCTACATATTAATGATGCGCGAGTTCATGTCCTAAATGCAAAGGTGCCAGAAATGCGCGTTAGCTCAATATCACACATGGGACCTTTGTTTTCTCCTATGAACCCTTATTACGGTGAGAAAGGCGAGTATCGGCATTGTAATAACGGCCAAGGGGTGGAAGTTTCATTGTGCCAAAACGCAACGCAAGTGTGGTACTCGGCATACGGTTATCAGGAAGCAGGTAAGCTTCATGCTCGCTTGACCTTTAATCCTCATTTTAATGAGACGAAAAGTCAGCTCTCTGATTTTTTGAGATAGTGTGCTGCTAGCGGGTTTTCCAGCAGCACACAGACGAGATTACAAATTCATGCAGTTCGCATAGTAGGTCGTTGTTGCTGGCCAGTCTGAAAAAATACCGATGATGCCAACGTCTTTCGCTAGCACATCGAGCACTTCATACATGTCTCCATCAGTATCAATGACGTCAGGATTACCAGTGCTGCCGTTCGTTGTTTGGTAGTACCAACCACCATTGTTTTTCAGCAGTCCAGATCGCTCAATCGTCCAAGTGATAAGGTCTAATCCTGCTTGTTTGGCATTCATTGCATAGTCAGACGGGATAATTTCGCCATGCGCGTTAACCTCGAGCAACATCCACATCGGAGGGGCGAGTACATTGACGCCATCAGCTACCCAAGACTCCATTTCAGCAAGGCTGACGTTCATGTCATATCGTCCATCAAGATAGACCGCTTGTTTGCCAAAGTGAGGGTGTTGCTGTATCCAGTATGTCACGTCATCATAATTAAATGATTGAGGCCATACTCGTCGCGGTGAGATGCCTGCAGCTTGATATTCTTCAATCAACTGTGACGCATAGTCTTGCTGTGTGTAATCGCCTTCGAATGGCATCTCCACTTGAGGAGATTTTAGTTCTGGCGTGAAATCGACGCCTAGTTCTTTAAAGAGTTGAATACTTTCGGCATGTGTCAGCAATGTACCGCGACCGCTGTATCCGTCTGTTCGCCAACTAGCTGTGGCATCCATATATTCATCAATACTTGTTGCTGCTAGGTTGGCCGCGTCCATTTTGCCTTCAAGTGATTTGAACTCGGCAACAGTGATGTCACTAGCACAGCATCTAATGTCTGATGCATTAATAAGTTCACCTTCTGAATTGAATTCCGGCGCAACAGAGCACTTCTGGGCGAGTGGCGTTGCAAGAATGTTTGTTGTTGTGTGGAGATCACATTGCGCATGACGACACACTAGCGCGCGATCTTTTGTAAAGGTGACATCACATTCCATGATACCAGCGCCCATTTTAGCCGCTGCGATATAAGACTCTTTAGTATGTTCGGGAAATTGCATGGGGGCGCCGCGATGTCCGATCGAGAAGTTGCTTGGCGCAAATGGGCCCGACTTACAACTTTGAAGCTTTCGTTTTAATTTGCTGTCAGTCATATCTTCAACCAGAAAGAACGGCCGAGGTCCAAGCTGAACTTTTGTTAGTCTTTTAGCGATGCGCGATTCTTTTTGATGAAGTTTTCGTTCTGTTTTATGAAGTTTGTGTTCTAGTTTTTTTATCGTTTTTGATTCAGCGTGATGGCTTGATTTGTATGTATTTGAGTTGTGTGCGCTTACATTGAATGACACGCATATAGTGAGAAGTATTAATATTATCCGCATGATTTCCTCCTGTCGTTTTTATAAAGCCAGCAAAGGTGTGGCGGCTTCTAAAGTATTTGGAGAAAAAGTCATTTTTGAGTCGTTTTTTTGAATGTAATGGGTCTTTTTTGTTGCAGTCACTGTCATAAATTTTAGAACGTCTCTACTCACGTGCGTGATAACTGGCGGCCTCGATTTAGTTTGTACAAGATTTCTTTTCGAATGCGCAATATTGACTATCTTCCATATTCAATTTTGAACAGAGGTTTTGGATTTATGTCAGATTCTTTATTGGTATAGCAGCTTACCTTAGAGGTGTTGGGCGTGCACCGTCACTTAGAGCGTTTAAAAGAAAGCTTCGGCGTGATCACTGATTGGGAGGCCAGAGCTTGGATGATTCTTCAGTTTTTGAATGAGCAGGGTAAGTGCCGGATGAATACCTTGCTCCAAGAACAGCATTTATTGCAATCTTATGCGCATCACCTTTTGAACGAGCTCATAGCAGCGGAGGCCATCATAAGCGATGAGCATTATCCAGAAATTCATGCACACTATGAAATTACGTCTTCAGGCAAAGCCGCATTGCAAAGATTAAGAGAGGCGATGCAGCCAGGTTTTGAGCAATTTGATGAGGATTTCGATACAGAAAAGCTACGTGTAGCTGTAGACACATTAAAAACGTATCGACATCGCTTAGCTTGTATCAAGCTTGATGACTAAGCTCTGTTTCTAAGGCTCATGAGCGTGTAAGATAGAGAGAATTTCACTCGTCTTAATTATCTCATGAGTTATCAGGTTCTCGCTCGAAAGTGGCGACCGAAAAATTTTAAGCAAATGGTTGGGCAAGAACACGTCTTGCAGGCCTTAATCCATGCTTTAGAATCGCAGCGACTTCACCACGCTTATTTGTTTACCGGCACTAGAGGTGTCGGTAAAACGACTATTGCACGGATTCTTGCACGTTGCTTAAGTTGTGAACGAGGCATTACCTCAGAGCCTTGTGGCGAGTGCGGAGCTTGTACGTCAATCGAGCAAGGGCGTTATGTTGATCTTATCGAGATCGATGCGGCTTCGCGAACCAAAGTCGAAGACATGCGAGGGCTTCTTGAGAATGTTCAGTACGCGCCAACTGAAGGGCGTTTTAAGATCTATCTGATCGACGAAGTACACATGCTGTCGACGCATAGTTTTAATGCCTTGCTGAAAACTCTGGAAGAACCGCCAGAGCATGTGAAATTCTTATTTGCGACCACCGATCCTCAAAAATTACCGATTACGATCCTATCACGTTGCCTTCAGTTCAATCTGAAGAATATGACGCCGGAAAGAATCGTTCATCACTTGAAGTTTGTTTTATCACAAGAGCAAGTCAGTGCCGAAGATGCCGCATTATGGGCGATAGCTCGGGGTGCTGATGGCAGTATGCGTGATGCCTTGAGTCTGACGGATCAGGCTATCGCCTATACCCAAGGTCAGTTAGGTGAAACCGCCGTGAGTGCCATGCTTGGTACAGTGGACCAGAAGAAGGTGTATCGTTTACTCGACATGCTTGTAGCGCGTGATGCAAAAGCAATGCTAGGCGTTGTAGCTGAGCTAGCAGAATTTGCGCCCGATTACGCCTCAGTGCTTGAGGTCTTGGTTTCGGTGTTTCACAGAGTTGCCATTGAACAGGCAGTAGCTGGTGCAACGGATAATAGCCAAGGCGATCAGGAGCGTATCACCTTTTATGCGCAAAACTTAAGTGCAGAAGATGTGCAGCTTTACTATCAAATTGCGCTAGTGGCGAGAAAAGACTTAGCGATTTCACCGGACGCGCGCTCAGGGTTCGAAATGGCTTTGTTACGCATGATGGCATTTTGCATGGCACCACCTACTAAGCCGGTGACGCAGGCACTAGCGCCTGAGGTTTCAACGACACATGCGCCGCCAGCTCATGAAGTTCAGGGTGAGGTTGAAACTGCTTCAAGTGAAGCCGATGTGAGTGATCAAACGAGTGTACAGCCAGAGCCTCTGACAGTGAATTCTGAAGTAGCAGAAATGCAGCAGGAATCAGAGCAGACTTCAGAGTCGCAAATAGAACCGCAAAACGATGTTGCCGCAGCGCCTGTTGAGCAAGTTCCTGCATATATGAACGAAGCTCCGCCATTGCAAGATGAACATCCTGCACCTGCAATAGACAATCAGCAAAGCTTGGTTGAAGAGCCTGTCGAAGCAATGATTGAAGCTGCGCCTATGCCATCTGAGATCAACTCAACTGTTGATACGCAAGCGAACGAGAGTCAAAAAAAAACACCTAAGTTCGATGACTCTCAAGACTTAGATAGCATGAGCTGGCCGCGTCAGGCCATTAGACTTGGTTTGACAGGCATGACTCAAAACCTACTTATGAATATGG
>NZ_LWFH01000334.1:0-723 GCF_001635725.1 Oleiphilus sp. HI0066 | reverse complement strand
GTTAGTCACGGAATCCCCCACACGATAAGCCACTTGCGTCATTTCTGGCGAAATTCCAGAAAGCATTAACATTGGAACAAAGACTGGCGCTAACAACGCCCATTTAGCCGATGCGCTACCAATCAACAAATTGATTGATGCTGTCATTACGATGAAGATCAGCAAAATAGACACAGGGCTAATGCTCAGAGTTTCAAGCCACGCAGCGCCTTTAATCGCTGTAATCATTCCAAGATTGGTCCAACCAAAGTAATTCACGAACTGCGCCGCGAAGAACATCAACACAACGTAGCCCGCCATTGTCGCCATAGTTGATTCCATTGCTTCGATCACGTCTTTGCTTGAAGAGAACTCTTTGACCGTATATCCAAAAATAGCTCCCGCTAAAGCGAAGTAGACAGAAATAATCACGACGATCCCGCCGATAAATGGAGAGACAACAATGCTTCCCGTCTCGGGGTGTCTAAGCGGCGCTGACTCGGGTAGTACAGCCAACAAAACAAGGCCTACAAACACCAAAGTAAACAGACCGACATTGCGTAAGCCTTTGCCATCGAGAGGCCCTGCTTGATCGACTTCAACATCTTCGACTTCTTCTTGGCTTTGTGATTTTTCGAGATAAGGCATCACAATTTTATTGGTCACAATTGTGCCCAAAATGCCGATCAAGAATGTTGAAGCAACCATGAAATAATAGTTCGCCGCAGGAGAGATAAAAGCTTC
>NZ_LWFH01000333.1:0-545 GCF_001635725.1 Oleiphilus sp. HI0066 | reverse complement strand
CTCTGAAAGTTTCCAATGCAGGAGTGATTCGTTGTTTAGTTTCTTCGTACGACTCAAAGGCAGCAACACAATCTGCTTTTGAGTTTATTATTGATTGGCGAATGAGCTCAGGATCAGCTGGTTCGGCATCGAAAAGACCGAAGTCGTCTTCTTCCGCGCTTTCAGCTAGTCGCTCTTGTACGGCAGCCTCAACATCAAGTTGAGCATCACAGCTTGGTAGCTCGGGATCTGTACGTAGTTTGTAATAACCCTCCCAATAATGTTCGCCTACTTGCAGTATTTGGTTATGGACATCACTACTTGTACTAAAGATGACAACCATCAAAAGCAAGATACAAGCAGGAAGGGACGATAGCCACTCAATGGGTGAGCGACTTTTTAAAGTATTGGAAACCACGAAATTCCTACCCCCTAGTTTAAATTTATATTTAGGTAATTCGTTGTTATATCGAATAAAAAAGCCGATAGATTATATCGGCTCTTAGGAAGGGTAACTAGGTGTGAATAGCGCTAATTCGTTCCAATTAGTCACTATTAATTCTCGT
>NZ_LWFH01000332.1:0-848 GCF_001635725.1 Oleiphilus sp. HI0066 | reverse complement strand
GCCAAAACCCTAAATACAAGTCAGATTCGTACAAATTATGATCTGTTTTTCAGTAAAGTATGAATGCACTCGGGAACATAAATTAACCAAACGAAAATTGCGGGCTGCGATTCGCTCTTCTATATACATGGTCGACCTTAGAGATATGTCCTGCTTTTGGAGGTGTTCATGTTTAAAGGAATTCATCGACTACTTAAATGGATGTTACGCGGAGATAATTATGGTGTGATGGCACCAAACATTTTTACGCCGTACGAAATTAAGCTCTCTTGTGCTTTGTTGGTATTAGCGGGGACGCTGATTTGGGCTCTTGCACGCAATGGTACTGAAGAGGGTATATTTGGCGTCGCGCTCATTGCCGGATTGGCATTTTACTTGTCCTATGTGAAGTATTATCGCGCATACAAACCGGCCATGGATCGCTGGGGAATTCGCGAACTATGCAATCCCAATCATCCGCGCCAGGAGTATCGGGTTGCTGCGCGTGATCTACAAATCTCGCCAGACGAGGTGAAGTTTATTGCGATGCAACATGGCGTGAAAGTGGTGTGTAATAATTCTCCAGCTAATCCGAATGTTCAGATATACGAACTTCAAAGAAATTATGAGCATCGATTATATGCCGAGAAGTGGAAAGCTCAATTAAACAAAAAGAGCTAACTTATTTGATGTGCGCCATAATACTTCTTAATCGAAAGATTGTTTTGTGCGCACCGTTCTTGATAGCAATCAGTGACTCCCTATAATACAGACACATTCTTCCTATTGTTTGTATTAGTATGATCCGACGTCACAGATGGTCTCAACAAGAAGCCGATTTAGATATCACGGCGTTCATGAACTTGATG
>NZ_LWFH01000331.1:0-1591 GCF_001635725.1 Oleiphilus sp. HI0066 | reverse complement strand
TTACGAAGGCGACGATCGGCTTGAAGAAATGGAAGCAGACCTGCGCCACCTCATCGACCAAAACCCAAATAATGCGATTGCCCTGAACGCCCTAGGTTATACCTTGGCTGATCGCACAGATCGACTCGAGGAAGCTGCGCAACTCATTGGCAAGGCGCTTGTGCTAAAACCAGATAATCCAGCCATCATGGATAGCATGGGCTGGGTCCTTTTCCGATTAGGAAAAGCCGAAGAAGCGGTACAGTTACTAGGTGCAGCGTACTTAAAATATCCAGACGGAGAAGTAGCAGCACACTTAGGCGAGGCACTTTGGTCACTCGACAAAAAAGACCAAGCAAGAACTGTTTGGAGCAACAGTTTGCGTCAACAACCAGATCATAAGGTATTAATAGAGACGCTACAGAGACTTGCACCCGAAATGCTTGAACCCAACGCTGACTCTGAAGATAGCACTACAAACTCTGCCGAAGACCAACCAGAGCCTGAGTTAGAAACAAACTCAGAGTCTTAAAAGAAAATGCCTCAAACCATATCTCGCTGGACTTTCACGATAGTGTTCAGCTTATTACTGATGAGCTGCTCTAGTAGCTATAAAAGCTTCGAAAACGACGGCTCAAAAGAACTCCGCGCTAAGCTTTATCAAATTGAGACCTTTCAATTTAATGGCAAACTAGGCTTTCGCAATAGCGAAGAAGCTTTCAGTGTCGCCATCAACAACTGGCTTCAAGACGCTGACAAATACCAAATCGAATTAAGTTCTGCATTCTTTGGATTAGGCGCCATCGAACTGAAAGGCACCGCCGCCTGGATTGAGGCTAACGAACCCGGCCAAGAACCAGTTAGATCAGACTACCCTAACTACACAATCAAAGAGTTACTAGGCAGCCCCTTACCTATACAAAGAATTCGCTATTGGCTGCGCGGCATTCCAGCACCGCAATCTAAATCCCAAGAAACGCTCAACGACCAAGGCCTACTATCTACACTTGAACAAGATGGCTGGACAATACACCTAGATCGCTACCACGATGTATCAAACCTTCCCTTACCTGGCCGAATCAAAATCGAACAAAACGACACGCGTATTACATTGGTAGTTGCACAATGGTCCATTCTCTAAGCCTTCCAGCCCCCGCCAAGTTAAATCTATTCCTACATATCAATGGGCGCAGACCAGACGGCTACCATGAACTTCAAACAGTTTTTCAACTTCTCGATTTTGGGGACGAACTACATTTTGAACTGAACTCAAGCCAAGCTATTACGATCAAACCTGAGTTCAACGACATTCCTGTCGAAGACAATCTAATTTACAAAGCTGCAAAATTTTTGGAACCTTTCGCCACGTACTATAAAGGGGTCGACATCACGCTAAATAAACGTCTACCCATGGGTGGAGGTGTGGGCGGTGGCAGCTCTGATGCAGCGACGACATTAATTGCTTTAAATTACTTATGGCAATGCAATTTAAGCAACGAAAAACTTTGCGACTTAGGGATTCAATTAGGTGCCGATGTTCCAGTATTCGTAAACGGAAAAACATCATGGGCAGAAGGCATTGGCGAGCAATTATCGCCTATAAAAACACCAG
>NZ_LWFH01000330.1:0-1476 GCF_001635725.1 Oleiphilus sp. HI0066 | reverse complement strand
TCTTCATCAAGTTTAAATAAATTCAATAACAACTGTGCCGTTTCAGCTTTTCCGGCTGCAGCATCATCACGAACAGAGACGGTCGGTTCGTGCAATAACTTTTGCGTGAGAGTTCGAGACAAACTCCTCACGACTTTCTCAGGGTCAGCTCCTTGCTGCAAAGCACTAACCGCCTTTTCTACTTCGTTTAGGCGGATATTTTCAGCATGCGCTCTGAATCGTCTTAAGCCGTCCCCCGCTTTTGAAATACGCAAATCACTCGTAAATCGGCGTACTCCAGCGTTAATAATCGACTCGGCATCGTCAGCAGCCCTTTCTCTCGAACGCTTATTCTCATCAATCACATTGGCAAGGTCATCAACCGTATATAAATACACATCCGCCAATTCACCCACTTGCGGTTCGATATCTCTAGGGACCGCGATATCCACCATGAAAAACGGCCGATGTTTCCTTAACTTTAATGCACGCTCAACAGCGCCCTTACCTAGAACTGGCAGTGGACTCGCAGTAGAGGAAATAACAATGTCTGCATCGACCAACAAATCAGGAATATCACCTATTAAAGCTGCTTGACCACCGACTTCATCTACCAAATCTTGCGCACGCGCCAAAGTACGATTCGCAATAGTTAAGTCTTTAATGCCAGCTTGACGTAAGTGTTTCGCTACAAGCTCAGTTGTTTTACCCGCTCCGACCAACAACGCTTTGCTCTGACTCAACTGACCAAATAACTGCTTNGCCAAAACCACTGACGTCGCTGCAACCGATACTGCACTCTCGCCAATCGCCGTCTCTGTACGCACCTGTTTAGCCGTCGAGAAACTCGTTTCAAGGAGACGCCCCAACCGCCCAGTAACTGAGCCCGCCTCAAGCGCACTAGCATACGCAGATTTGAGCTGCCCTAAGATCTGCGGCTCACCCAAAACAAGTGACTCCAACCCTGCCGCCACACGCATAACGTGTCGCACTGCATCGTCGTTGCCATAACAGAAGCAATTTCGCTCAATAAGGTCGACATTAACGTGGTGAAATTTCGCGAGCCAATCTGAAACATCACGTTTTCCGTAACCGCCATCAACCGAACAATATATCTCCGTCCGGTTACACGTAGACAAAATAACGCCCTCGCTCACCTGATGCTGCGCGACGAAAGACGACAAGGCATCCATAAGCGCCAAAGGGTCGAAAGCAACTTTCTCCCTTAACTCTATGGGAGCTGTTTTATGATTTATGCCAAAGGCAAGGATGGACATTGATTACAGAATTTGAGAATTAAACCCCTATTTTACAAAGAGCGTGAGAAATATTCCATGCGAATTACACAATGTCTTATCGACAACATTGACAGTATTAAGCGGTATGTCATCATAACGACGTTTATGCCTCATCTAGTAACGATAAAAGAGACACCTTTGAATTCATTTCGCTTCGCATTTGTTTTAAGCGCGCTCATCACTCTTAGTGGTTGTGCGA
>NZ_LWFH01000329.1:0-894 GCF_001635725.1 Oleiphilus sp. HI0066 | reverse complement strand
TAAAAATGCCCATGAGGAAATAGAAAAGTCTCGGGCGCAAACAAGTAATGGCATTCAGCAAGCGCAGGGCGCGACGACCAAGATAAGTCATATGGTATCGCTGTCTCAGCAAAGCGAATCGTTGGTGGCTGAGCTTTTTGCGTTAACCGAACATGTGGCTACGATGTCTCAAATCATTGTAGATATTTCCGATCAGACCAACTTGTTGTCTTTAAACGCTGCGATTGAAGCGGCTAGAGCGGGCGAGCACGGTCGTGGCTTCTCTGTTGTCGCTGACGAGGTGCGTAACCTTTCAATTCGATCAAGAGAATCTGCCAATCAAATCACACAAAGTATTCATGATGTGCACACAAGAATGGCCGATGTTACCCGAATGTCTCGCAAAGTAATTGATGCCGCAGAAGACAATGCGAAGAGTATCGATTCGCTAGAAAGCTCGCTTGTATTGATTGATAAAATGGTGGATGAAATAGCGCATAACATGCTGGTGATCGCACAAGCATCAGGTCAGCAAAGTGTTGCGACCTTTGAAATCTCCGAAAACATGGAATCCTTGTTAGAACGCGCAAATAACAACACCTTAATCGCAGGTGAAACGGTAAAAATTGCCGAGTACCTCGCTGAAAAAGCAGAGCGTTCTCGTGGACATTCAGCTCAACTAGCAGAGGTATAAGACATGGAAGTTCTGGTATTTATGTGTGTTACAGGCATTGTTGCATTAGCGTATTTCTTGGTGTTTCTGCCTAAGCGTCGACAGTCACAACAACGCAATATTCTGAAAAGCTTAGAAATTGTTATGTCGCTTAAAGAACTCCTTATTTTGATACAACAACATCGGGGTCTTACCACAGGCTTTTTGCATGGTGATGCGCAGTTAGAACGGTCCATTGGGAA
>NZ_LWFH01000328.1:0-814 GCF_001635725.1 Oleiphilus sp. HI0066 | reverse complement strand
TACTATGGATATTGAAGCGCTTCTCGCATTTATAACGATCGTCAACGAAGGGTCTTTTTCTAAGGCAGCTAAGGTCATGCATATTACCCAGCCCGCCATATCGAAACGGATTCAAAACTTAGAAGGCCGGCTTGATGTAAAACTCTTCGAGCGACTACAACGCGAGATCACCCTGACTGATGCAGGCAAAGCATTACTGCCACACGCCTTAAACATCTTGCACAACTTCGACAACGCAAAACAGGCAGTACGAGATACAAGTGGTGAAGTAAAAGGCGACTTAAGAATTGTGGCAAGTCACCATATTGGATTGCATCGGTTACCTTTGATATTGCGCGAGTTCTCCAAACGGCACCCTTTAGTTGATTTGCACCTGAATTTTCTCGACTCCGAAAGTGCTTATGCCCTGCTTCAAGAAAACAACGCCGATATCGCTTTTATAACGATTCCAGAACAACGTCGGGAACATTTCATAACGCATTTGGTTTGGGATGACCCGATGGCCTTTGTATGCGGACACCAGCATCCACTTGCTCAGTTAAAACGCGTCGGCCCAAAAGAGCTATCACAACATGATGCGATTCTTCCCTCAGAATCCACACTCACCTATCGAATCGTCGCCAAGGTGTTTGAAGAAAACCAACTTGAACTAAAAGCAAAGATACCAACCAACTACTTAGAAACCATGAAAATGATGGCCAGCGTTGGTATGGGCTGGTCGGTATTGCCAAAAACAATGATCGACGAAGACCTTCACGCACTCCCCGTTCGCAACCCTGTCATTGAGCGCAAGCTCGGCGCCGTCAGTTATGAG
>NZ_LWFH01000327.1:0-920 GCF_001635725.1 Oleiphilus sp. HI0066 | reverse complement strand
CACTATATTTCTGAAATTCTGAAAAACAGAGGTATTCTAGCGACACGTCTAGCGCATGGGATTCCGCTTGGTGGCGAATTAGGTTTTGTGGATGGCGGTACGCTTGGCCACGCATTTTCTGGAAGGAAGCCGCTTAGCGATGGTTGATGAAACGCAGTTGCGCGCCCTTGAAGAAATAGATTTTACATGGGTGGATAGCGATACAAAGCTCAATGAGTGTGTTGAGTCTTGGTTGCAAGAGCCTTATATCATTCTTGATACTGAATTTGAGCGTAGCACTACTTTTTACGCGAAACCTGGCCTCATTCAAATTGCGGCATCGGGGTTAACCTATCTTATTGATCCTCTAAGTTTGACGAGTTTGAAACCTCTCGCTGCAGTGCTTGAAAGTGATGAAGTGGTCATCGTTCTGCACTCTATGAGCGAGGATATTGATCTGCTCTCTTATGCCTGTGATTGTCATATCTCTAATGTGTTTGACACGCAAATAGCGAATGCATTTTTAGGCAATGGCTCCTCGGTAGGGTATCAACGTCTGGTGGAAGCCGAGCTTGATATCGCACTTGATAAAGGCGAGACACGTTCTGATTGGTTGAAAAGACCCTTAAGTTCAAAACAGCTTCAGTATGCAGCTGCCGACGTGTATTACTTGGAAACTATCTACAAGAATCTGTTAGAGAGGCTTATTAAAAGCCCTTGGCAGTCTGCTGTAGAGGAAGATTGCGCGCGTCAGGTCGAGTCGATTGAATCGGCAGTGGCGGATCCACAAAACGCATATTTAAAGCTGAGAGGGGCGTGGGATTTACCTTTAACAAAGCAAGCTCTTTTGCAAAAGCTAGTGTGCTGGCGTGATGAAATGCTGTTGGTAAGAATCTTCCTAAAAGTTGGGTGTTCGGAGACGCTAGTCTGATTGAGATGGC
>NZ_LWFH01000326.1:0-634 GCF_001635725.1 Oleiphilus sp. HI0066 | reverse complement strand
TGAGCCCGCATTTAATCAAATGCAAGTGCAGCACAATATCGATCTGGGGTTTGCAGATGGTTTGAAAGCATTGATGAGACAAGACCCAGACATCATCATGGTTGGTGAAATTCGCGATTTAGAAACCGCTGAAATGGCGATTCAAGCCGCATTAACTGGCCACTTGGTTTTATCCACCTTGCATACCAATGATGCTCCAAGCTCTATCAGCCGTCTTTTGGAACTAGGTGTCGCGCCCTATTTGATTCGCGCAACCTTGCTTGGTGTCATGGCACAGCGTTTGGTACGTACACTGTGCACAAGCTGTAAGACAGAAACCGTAATTGATGCCAATGACTGGGCAGAACTAACCAGCCCATGGAAAACCAAACAACCTGAGAAAGCCTGTAAACCGGTCGGGTGTTTGGAGTGTAGAAACACCGGTTATCGTGGTCGTGCAGGTGTATACGAAGTGATGCCGCTTAGCGAACAAATGAAAGCCAATATTCATGACCAAACCAATATCATGGATTTGCGCAAAATTGCGATAAAAGAAGGTATGCAGTCTTTACGTTTGAGTGGCGCCCACAAAGTTGCCTCGGGCCAAACGACCATCGACGAAGTGTTGCGCGTAACCCCCGCAAGTCTCAGTCGC
>NZ_LWFH01000325.1:0-1743 GCF_001635725.1 Oleiphilus sp. HI0066 | reverse complement strand
TCAGCAACATCTAGCCTTTAGTCGCAGTCTTATCGCACAGCACGAGATTGATTTGTTAGTTTGGCCTGAAGCGGCATACGGCCGAGCAATACAAGGTACTCTGCCGGTGGATGCTCAGCCTATTCAACAAGATCTTGATACGCCAATCGTTTTCGGAGCCACGCGATTATCGGTCAAACAGGGGCGTTTAAGTCCGCATAATGCCGTGTTTTTAATTGATGAAAATAACCGAGTGGCGAGTCAGTACAGTAAAAATATACTGATTCCTTTTTCAGAATATTTGCCATTCGAGACCATCTTGTCACAGCACGAATCGTTCGTTGCGCAGGTATTTCCGGAATACTCACGTTTTGAAGCGGGTGATTCCTTAACGGCGCTGACCTTTAAAGGACGTCGTATAAGCACACCTATTTGTTATGAAACCGTGATTCCTGAATTAGTGCGCGAGATGGTGGCAAACAATCATGCCGAATTGATTATCTCTGTTGCTAACGATAGTTGGTTTGGAATGAGTAAAGAGCCATACATTCATTTGGCGATGGCCAAATTACGGGCTATCGAACATCGGCGGTGGTTTGTGCGTGCAACGAACGGCGGCATTAGTGCGGTGATAAATCCCGCGGGTCGCGTCGTGAATAATGTGCCTTTAGGTGAAGAGGGTGTTCGCGCCTCTATTGTTGATTGGCGCTCTGAACAGACCCTATACACACTTTACGGAAATTGGTTTGTCAGTGTCGTCATGGGCTTAACCTTACTCACTCTTTTGACTCGCGGCGCCATATTTCGCGTTAAAAAATCTTCTGAACTCGACTTTAAACAGCGTGCTTCATTGACCAAATAGTTGATAAGACTTAGGGAAATGTTTGAGCGTGCTTGCGTAGTTTAGAAGGCTGCTGGCCGGTCCACGTCTTGAATGCTCTACGAAACGTAGAGCTATCGCTAAAACCTATTCGCTCTGCGATTTCACTAATGGTGTAGTTGGTGTTCTTGAGCAGGTTCACAGACTTTTGCTGTTTAAATTTATTAAGCGTTTGTTGATAGCTGGTGTCTTCCTTAGACAACTTACGATGCAATGCGCTTTTCGATAATTGAAGTTGTTCTGCTGCTTGATCAATGCAGGGTAGGTTTGGAATGTGTTGGTCAAATAGCACAAAGAGCCTTTTCTGAATTGAAATCCGTTTTTCACACTTCTTTATCGCATCGTTACACTCAGCGAGTTTGCACCGGTGGATTGCAGGGTTGGCCGTAAGAATTGGGTAGCTTAGGTAATTTGAATCAAATTCGGCACTCAGGGTGTTTTGTTCAAAATGTATTTCACATTGAAAATAGTCTTCATATATTTTCGAATGCCAAGGCTTGTCAAACGGAAGACTTACGCAATTGAATCGAAGCTCTTTCCCGCAGAGCCAAGAAGACTGTTGTTGAATAGTGCTAAGTAGTGCTTCGCAGATAAAGTGTTTTAGTGCTTCCGGTTGCTTGGAGTGATGCGTGACACTGAGTTTCAGGTTATGCACATTTGTGCTTGTTGGTTCTAGCTCAAATAAGCAGGGCACGCCGAACAATAAACGGAAATGATTTAAGTGGTTGAAAGCGTCTTCGAGTGTTTCGCTCGTCATCAACAACTGCCCAAAACCATCTGCTGCGATGACACTAAGTTGCTGTCCATAGGCGAGCCCGATGCCGGCTTCAGCGTCTAATAAGTTGGTGCTTAGACATTCAGTGGTTTCTAATAAATCGATCTTT
>NZ_LWFH01000324.1:0-6296 GCF_001635725.1 Oleiphilus sp. HI0066 | reverse complement strand
TTTTAGAGATAAGACTTAAAATAAACATCATAAACCATTGTTTTATATAGTTTTTACTAATATTTATATTAATGAGCGAAGAAATAACTCAATGTTATCCACAGGAATCTAGGAATTTTTCAGCGTTAAAACAATATCTTCTAAAGCTTTAGAGCTTATTTGTTCAGGCATTACAGGGGCAGAAGCGAGTATCTTTACCTTTGACCAAAACCGCTTTGGAGCTTTCTGAAGAGCAGGCCTATCTTTGTGACTAAAGAAGCTTCCCCACAGGCCCACCAAAGCTAATGGTATTACTGGAACAGGATCTCTTTCTATAATTTGCTCGATCCCGGCTTTAAAAGGCTTTATCTCTCCATCATCAGTTAGCTTTCCTTCTGGAAAAATACAAACAAGCTCATCGTTATTTAAAGCCTTAGAAATCTCATCAAATGCATTGTGGTATGTCTCTTCGTCTTTATGTTTGGGAGCAATTGGAATCGCATTCACCAACTTAAAGAACCACGATAGAACAGGTTTTTTAAATATCTTGTAGTCCATTACAAACCGAATGGGTCTTGGGCTGGCACCGGCAATCAATAACGCGTCCATGTAACTCACATGATTACAGACAATAACGCCTGCACCAGTTTCAGGAATACTGGACAAATTAACGTGTTTCACTCGATACATGGTGTGAGATACACACCAAACAACGAATCGAATAAAGAAATCCTTTACTCGAACAAAGATATATACACAAACGATCACATTCATAATCGATAATGCAAGGAAAAATTTAGGAATAGTAAGATCAAGCATTCCGAGTAAAATCATCGCCGTAATCGCGCTAGCGACCATAAACAATGCGTTGATAATATTGATAACAGCAATTGTTCTTGCTCTGACTTCTTCTGCAGCACGTTTCTGAACATAAGCGTAAAGAGGCACAATAAATATCCCACCGAATATGCCAATTCCCAAAAGGTCAATTAAGACTCTCGAGCTCTGTTCTCCGGTAAAATACATTAACCATGTAATTGAGTGATCAAGATTCACTTGGCTAGCAAAATATAAATCCACACCAAACACACTTAAGCCAATCGCTCCAAACGGTACAATGCCAAGCTCAACGCGCGATGATGATAGTTTTTCACAGAGCATTGAGCCCACGCCGATACCCAAGGTAAATATCGCTAACAGCAGAGTAACAACCGACTCGTCACCTTGGAGCGTTACTTTTGAATAGTTAGGGAATTGAGTGAGATAAGCAGCACCCAAAAACCAAAACCAAGAAATAGCTAAAATAGCCAAATAACTTGGTTTATCAGCCTTAATCAGTTTCACCATCTGATAAGTGTTAGTCAGGGGATTCCAAGAAATCTGCAAATCAGGTTGGGATGATGGTGCCGATGGAATTGACCGACTAAAAACATAACCAATCACTGCAAAGACGACTATTAACACAGCTGACCACCACAAGTATTGGGGGTGTTGCACTATAAAGCCCGCACCAATCGTGCCTAATAAAATCGCAACGAAGGTGCCCATTTCAACTAACGCATTCCCTCCTACTAATTCTTCGGGCTTTAAATGCTGAGGGAGAATCGCGTATTTAGCAGGACCAAAAAACGTACTTTGTAAGCCCATCAAAAATAACAATGCCAACAATACGTAATACAACTCAAAAATAAATGCTAAGGCAGCAAATGACATCAATACGATCTCTGCTAACTTGATTCGCCGCATCAACATCGCTTTGTCATATTTGTCGGTAATTTGGCCTGCAATGGCCGAGAACAAAAAGAAGGGAAGGATAAATAAACCAGCCGCTAGATTGAGCAGTAAATTGGTATCCACTGCAATCTTATCAACGGCATGATAAGCAACGATCAACATCAAACAATTTTTGAATATATTATCGTTGAAGGCGCCAAAAAACTGCGTGGCGAAAAATGGAGCGAATTTTTTGTTCTTTAATAACTGACTTTGGCTCATCCTTGAATACCTTTAGATTTTGTTTGCAGTAATAGTATTTATTTACCTATACAAAAACTGCCAAATATTTCTCCAAGTAAATCATCAGGACTAAAACGTCCTGTAATTGTACTCAGAGCTTCTTGAGCAAGACGCAAATCTTCAGCAAGTAACTCACCTGCATTAGCAACCACTAACTGATCTCGCCCAAGTCGTACATGCGTCAAAGCAGTATCTAAGGCGTTCAAATGACGTCGTCTAGCGGTAAATGTACCTTCTTCAACTTGTTTAAAACCCACAAAGCTCTTGAGCTCTTGTTTTAACAAATCAACACCATTGTTTAGCTTGGCGGACAAACGAATAAGTGGATAAGCCCCATCGCTTACGAATTCTGATGACTCACTTGTTTGATCAATTTTATTCTGCACAAGAAAAATATGATCTTGTCGATCTAATCGCGCTAAAAAGTCATTCCAATCATTTTTTGGATCAAAATTTGGTTCTTTTTTTCCATCAAAAACTAACAGAATAAGATCAGCTTGGTTTATTTCGGCCCAAGCTCGCTCGATACCAATTTGTTCAACTTTATCAGAACTATCTCTCAAACCAGCAGTATCGATAATGTGTAAAGGCAAGCCGTCTAAATTGATTTGCTCTTTTAAGACGTCTCGTGTTGTCCCTTCAATATCAGTAACAATCGCGGAATCCGTTCCCGCCAAAGCATTTAATAAACTCGATTTCCCAGCATTTGGACGCCCCGCAATAACAACTCGAACCCCCTCAGTGAGGAGGGCACCTTGATTCGCTGAACTCAAGACTCTTTCTAGACTAAGAATCAAGCCATCTAATTGTTGCAAAACTTGGGAATCAGCAAGAAAGTCTATTTCTTCTTCAGGGAAATCAATCGCAGCTTCAACGAACATCCGAATTTTAATCAATTCATTCGTCAAACTTGTAATGCGCTTCGAAAAATCACCATGCAAAGAACGCAAAGCACTGCGTGCTGCAGCCTCAGAATTACTATCAATTAAGTCGGCTATTGCTTCAGCTTGAACTAAATCTATCTTGTCATTTAGAAAGGCACGCTGAGTAAATTCTCCAGGCTCTGCTAGTCGAGCTCCATGAGCCAAACAAGTATTAAGCAGCATATCCAAAACAACTGGACCACCATGTGCTTGTAACTCAAACACATCCTCTCCAGTAAACGAATGAGGAGCTTTAAAATACAGGCCTATGCCTTGATCAATAGCTTGCCCATTTTCATCAAAGAAAGTGCTGTAAAGCGCTTGGCGTGGAGTCGGAGATTGTCGAAGAAAAGATTGCGCGATTGAAACCGCCTTTTCTCCTGATATACGAACTATGCCAACACCACCACGGCCCGTTGCCGTGGCAATCGCCGCGATGGTGTCAGAATGATAGTCCGTCATACCCTAAGCTTTTGCACCATTCTCAATCTGGCGTGTGATGTACCACTGCTGTGCTATCGATAAAATGTTGTTTACTAACCAGTAAAGAACCAGTCCAGAAGGGAACCATAAGAAGAATACAGTCATCATCACAGGCATTATCTTCATAATTTTCGCCTGCATTGGATCAGGGGGGGTCGGATTCAACTGCATTTGAATGAACATACTAATGCCCATCAAAATAGGTAACACGAAGAAAGGATCTTGAACTGATAAATCTTCAATCCATAAGAAGAATGGCGCATGACGTAGCTGCACACTCTCCATCAACACCCAATATAGAGCGATAAACACCGGCATTTGAACCAAGATTGGTAAACAGCCTCCCAGCGGATTAATACTTTCTTTACGGTAAAGATCCATCATCGCCTGAGACATTTTCTGGCGATCATCACCATATTGCTCTTTCAGCTGCTGTAATTTCGGCGCAACACGACGCATGTTGGCCATCGAGCGATAACTCGCAGCAGATAATTTAAAGAATAAGACTTTGACGACGACAGTTACCAAGATAATTGCAACACCCCAGTTCATGACGAGGCCATGCAAGAAATCTAGCAATAAAAACAAAGGATAAGCTACAAAGAATAACCAGCCATAATCTACGGTTAAGTCTAAATTCTTCGCTGTTGCTTCAAGCCGATCGATAATCTTAGGGCCAAGATATAGTTGCCCACCGACACTTGCTTTCTCGCCAGGTGCTACAACAGTCGCAGGACTGATATAACCCATCAAGTAACGACCATTTTTGACACGTGTTTGATACGTTTGAACGACTTCAGAATCGGGAATCCATGCTGAAATAAAGTAGTGCTGAATAAATGCAATCCAACCACCTTGAATCTGTTGATTCACTGGCGACTCGAGCATGTCTTCGAAATCAATTTTTTCATAAGGTTCTTCAGCGCTAGACAGAACCATACCGAGATATGACTGCATACCTAGGCTATTTTGTTGTGATGGATCTACGGTTCTATCACGTACAATCTTGCCTGAAAAATTCGCTTCGAATGTGTTCTGAGATTGATTATCTATTAAATATTCAACGTTAATACGATAATCATCGCGAGCAAATGTATATCGTTTTGTTAAAGCTACGCCATCGTCAGAAGTGAAGTTGAGATCAACTTGTAGCTGTTCTTCATTGTCTGCTAACACATACGAAGTCTGGGCACTTTGATAGATCGGTTTACCGCCATTTTTAGACGAGTCAAAACCGTTTTTGCCAAATAAACCACTTTCGATAATATAAAATCGTTGGTTATCATTTTGAAGCAATGGAAGCGGCGTATTCGTATCAAAACCTTCATCGTAATTGAGCAATAACGCTGATTCTAAGTTACCGCCTTCAGTATTGATTTTCAGATCTAATACATCAGTTACGACAGAAATATACTGACTTGCTGCTGATGAGCTAGTTGATTCAGATAACTGTGTCTGCTCTCCCGGTACCGCAAACTCAGCTTCAGCGCTAGTTTCGTTTGAAAAACTCACATCATTTACAACTGATTGTTGTTCTACCTTGGCTTTCGTTTGCGCAGTTCCATAATCCTTGTTCCATTCTAAAACAAGCATATAAGACACGATGGCTAAGCCAACAAAAATAATCGTTCTTTTAATATCCATTCAGTCAAACCAACTAATTTATTATCGTAGGTGCTATAAAATATCTTTATTCTCAGAGTCTTTAGTTAGCGGAACAGGGTCGAATCCGCCTTTACAACCAGGATGGCATCGTCCAATTCTTTTTAATGCTAACCAAGAACCCTTGAGTGGCCCATGCACAGAAATTGCCTCAATTGCGTACTCCGAACAGGTAGGTGAGTACCTACAAGATGGAGGCAATATAGGGCTGATTGCTAGTTGATAAAAGCGTATTGGAATTAAAAATAGCTTTTTTAGCATTTCTACATGGACCGTTTAAAAAACCGCCGGCAAGTGTACTACGATTTAGCTCTTTGTTTTAGCTTTCGCCAAATATATTGCAGTTCTTTATTTAAGTTTTCGTTTTCAGCGTCGGCAGCCGAGCGTTTAGCCATGAAGACTAGATCATAGGAAGGAAGCTTATGTTGGGATTGTCGAAAGCTTTCACGTAAAACGCGTTTTATGCGATTTCTGTTTACAGCGAATCTAACGTTTTTTTTCGCAACAATGATCCCAAGCTTTGGATGTTGGAGCTCTTGTTTGCTTGCGAGACAGAGAAAATATTGAGTGGAGAGTTTGATATCGACGCCACTGAATACGTCAGAATAATCTTTCGCATTCAGAAGGCGTATCGATTTGGGAAAAGTATTATCTGACGTTTCCGTCATTATAGAATGCTTATGCACTCAATACTTTACGGCCTTTAGCGCGACGACGAGCAAGTACTTGACGACCGCTTTTAGTAGCCATGCGTGCACGGAAACCGTGTGTACGCTTGCGCTTAAGTACGCTTGGTTGGAATGTTCTTTTCATTTGCAATACTCACAACTTGGTTTGGCAAAAATTCAGGGTGCGGGATTGTATGGCTTTTAATCTAAACACGCAAACCTTTTTTTATCTTTTCTCGAACGTAGTGAGAGTTAATAAATATAAGAAAAAAGAAATAGATAGTGAATAGTAGTTATTAGTAGGCGCTAACTTCTGTGGATATCAATAAAAAACCCATAAAAATCAATAATTTATTGGATTAGTAAGTACGTGCTTAACTATGTAGATAAGCCCTCAATAAGCCTTGGAAGAAATCTTGGATAACTTTTAGTTGTAGTTATTCAACGTGTTATTCATTTTGATTTACACAAGTTAGTAAATGCTTACTGTGGATAAAAAATTTAAAATTTAATTTTGTGCACAAGCTTGTTAGTAAGTTGTTAATTTGTTGAATTTTATAATAAA
>NZ_LWFH01000323.1:0-610 GCF_001635725.1 Oleiphilus sp. HI0066 | reverse complement strand
GACAGCGATTTCCTCAGGCGATGAAGTCGCTATGAAGGAACGTATTTTGGCGGGAGACTCTGTGAATGCAGAGTTTGAGGGGCACACACCTCTGAGATACGCGATCAGCGCAAAGCAAACACGCATGGTTCAGATTTTATTACGTGCCGGAGCGCAGCCTAATTGGGCCATGCAGCCCGGACAAGAAAGTGTGCTCATGCTTGTTAGTCGTTTAGGATTGAATGATTTAGTCGTGGCGTTTATTCGCTCCGGTATGGCATTAGACTATGCGGATGCCTCTGGTCGCACAGCACTAACAGAAGCGGCGATGAATGGGCATCTTACAACCGCTAATGTCTTGATTAATGCAGGCGCTGACGTAGACATAGTGTTCGAAGGGAAGTCACTACTGATGCACTTGGTAGAACAAAACAGCATGTTATTGGTGAAGCCAGTTATTGAAGCAGGGGCTGATGTGAATTACGTGTCTAACATGGGGGAGAGCAGCCTAAGTATTGCTCGAGAACAGCAACTCCATGAGTTAGACTTAATGTTGGTTCAGGCGGGCGCACGATTGTGACAAGTACGTGCATTAAGTAAACTTCGCAAGATAATTTTAAGTACAACTCAC
>NZ_LWFH01000322.1:0-770 GCF_001635725.1 Oleiphilus sp. HI0066 | reverse complement strand
CAGCGAAAGTAATCGTTTGGGCGATTGCTATTACATTTGCGCTGTTTGGCGCTGAATCCATTGTTGGTGGTATCAGTGGAGAGCCAGAGGTTGCAGAAGTGAATGGTGAGGGCATTCCAGAGTCGGCGTTTCAGATCGCAGTAGAGCGAAAAAAACGTCAGCTTTTGATGCAGATGGGCGACGCAGCTGATCCGGATTTGATTGATGATGGACTTCTCGGTCAGTCAGTGCTTGATGGAATGATTCAGGAAAAAATTCTCGAACAAGACGCTTCAGATAAAGGTTTATTCATATCTGTTCAGATGGTGGACGAGTACATTCGAAATATGAGTGAATTCCAAATTGACGGGCAGTTTAGTAATGAAAGAATGCAGTCAGTTTTAGGCTCAGCTGGATTTTCTTTAAATACGTTCAGAGAAAGCTTGGCTAAACAGTTTGTCTTAGATCAGAGTCGTTCAGCATTTTTGGGCTCTTCATTTGTATTAGACGCTGAAGAAGAATCTTTGTTGAAGCTTGATCGTCAGACGCGTGACTTTGGAATGGCGGTATTAGACTCTTCACAATTTTTAGATCAAGTGTCGGTGTCAGATTCGGATGTTGCTAGTTACTACGAAAGCAATCAGGAGTTGTTTAAGAAACCTGAGAGCGTAGATGTGTCTTATGTTGTATTGCGTCAATCTGAGCTAACAGATGTTGAAGTGACAAGCGAAGAGATCGAGGCTCGCTATGATCAAGAGATTCAAGATTTTGTGGGAGAAGAAGAGCGTAAC
>NZ_LWFH01000321.1:0-686 GCF_001635725.1 Oleiphilus sp. HI0066 | reverse complement strand
GGAACGCCGATATAAGAGCCCGACATGATGTCGTTGTTAAGGGCAAGTAATCCGCCAGCAAGGCCAGCTAGCCAAACAATTTGGTCAAAGTCTTGTGTCAACTCGGGACACTCAACACCACCATTCTCGAGAGGACGGCCGATTTCGTTGTCGTCATTGAACTTGATCAGTTCATCCCAGGCGACGAGATAGCGTTTTGCAGCTTTTAAGTGGTGGCGTTTTTGTGCGATCAATGCATCTTCAGCGAAGTCAGGCTGAAGTGCACGGATGTAGCGAAGATATTCTAGTTCTTTCTCTGCTGCTCTTGCCTCTTCACAGCCGCCTGCACCAAGGTGAAGAAGAATTGCAAGTTCGTGAGGTTCTTCAGTAATTCGACCTAGCGCCATAACCATAGATGTAAGCGCTTCAGCACCAGCACAACCTGCTTCGGTATCATCTGTTGTTAATAGATAAGGAACGATGTGTGCTTCACCAAGAAGCGTTACTGTATCACCGGTTGGCTTGATGAATGGCTTTACCAAAAATTGGTTAATCGCTTTACAGCCACCGAAAATCGTCGCTAGACCAATACACAATACAAGCCAGCGGATTTTGCGCAACGCTAAATTGACGTTCACTGAATACTCCTGCAAAACCCCATCAAGATCCTGAGATGGGTAAAAAATAAAATCTATTTATTAGCGAGA
>NZ_LWFH01000320.1:0-1032 GCF_001635725.1 Oleiphilus sp. HI0066 | reverse complement strand
GGACATATTCAATGGTAAGCTCTTGTGATTGTTTAAGGTTGCTGTCTTATTCTAGGAATACCGAGGTCAGAGTAATATTACTCTGACCCCAACATGACATCGTGACTCACATACAAACGAAGATCAGACCATTGACCTTGCAATGATTAGCTTCATGATTTCATTCGTGCCTGCGTATATCTTTTGAACGCGCGCATCAGCATAAGCACGTGCAACCGGATATTCCCACATGTAGCCGTAACCGCCATGCAGTTGCAAACATTCATCTATCACATCGCATTGAATTTCAGTGGTTAGATATTTAATCTTCGCCGCTGTCACTACATCCAACTTACCTTCAAGGTGAAGTTCCAAGCATTTATCTACAAAAACACGCACCATAGTGAGCGTTGAGGACATTTCAGCGAGTTTGAATTGAGTGTTCTGGAACGCCGAAATTGGTTTGCCGAAAGCTTTACGCTCTTTAACGTAAGCAAGCGTTTGTTTGAAGATTGACTCAGCATTAGCAATAGCATTCAAACCGACTGACAAACGCTCTTGTGGCAACTCTTGCATCAAGTAAATAAAGCCCATACCTTCAGCACCAAGTAAGTTTTCTTTCGGCACTTTTACATCTTGGAAGAATAACTCAGAAGTATCCTGAGCTTTCATACCAATCTTTTCTAAGTTCGTGCCTTTAGAAAATCCTGCTGAATCCGCATCAACTAATAATAAGCTGGTGCCTTTTGCGCCGCCGTCTGGGTCAGTCTTCGCAACAACGATGTAAAGATCTGCCAACTGGCCGTTAGTAATAAAGGTCTTCGATCCATTCAATACATAGTGATCCCCATCGAGCACAGCATTGGTCTTGACACCCTGTAAGTCCGATCCCGTTCCCGGCTCAGTCATCGCAATCGCGGTGACAATCTCACCGCTTACACATTTCGGAAGATATTTTTGCTTCTGTTCTTCCGTGCCGTAACGCTCGATATAAGGAACCGCGATATCCGAATGCAACCCAAAACCAATGCCACTCAGGCCAAGCTCTGCAAC
>NZ_LWFH01000319.1:0-759 GCF_001635725.1 Oleiphilus sp. HI0066 | reverse complement strand
TCAAAATAACGAAGCGCTATTGGTTGAACCTGACAACCAACTCGAACAGCTGACTCAACAAACATCCCATAAAAAGGCAACAAATGAGATCCATCGGAGGTTGTTGACTCTGGGAAAACNATGACCGATCTACCCGAGCGAAGCTTGTCCTCTAACTTTGGAATACTGCGATAGGCCTGAAACTTGTTACTTCTATCAACATACACAGACCCCATACGCCGCGTAAATGTACCTATGAATGGCCAGTCTTCAACATCATGACGAGAAACAAAAGCAAGAGGCTCAGCATGATTCAAAATAACCGTATCAACCCATGACACATGGTTTGCCAAAAACAAGTTACCTTGCGCTAAGGGCGTACCTTTCACTTCTAACTCAACATTAAGAGAGCGCACCAAATCCTTCACCCAATATCGGAAAGGCGCATAATCATTAAGCTCTTTGTCTTCGATTTTAGAAGCTCGAGGAAAGCGATGAATCGACTCTATTACCGTTGCGCCCCCCAAAATATTCAAGCCTAATCGCGCACAGCGTGGGGGAACAAGAAGTTTTGACATCATAGTTTCAATCTAATTATTTGGCTTTAGGCGGCTCATCTCTGGTGAATACCCATGTATCTCCTTCACTAAGCTCCGTGTTAAACCTATAACCCTCATAGTCAAAGCCCTTTAATAACTCTACATCGGTAATATTCTTATCCGCTGCATATCGGACCATTAAGCCACGTGCTTTCTTGGCATAGAAGCTAACAATTTTGTA
>NZ_LWFH01000318.1:0-425 GCF_001635725.1 Oleiphilus sp. HI0066 | reverse complement strand
TGAACAGCTCGAAAGCATTCGGAAAAATGCAATTGAAACCGTGATTAATGGTGCTCCGAAGCACATGAGAGAGCGCTTACAAGGGCTCCAGTTTCAGATCGACATGGAGAGAAAGCGTTGTAAGAATCCAGTGCAGGCATGCATGAAAATTTCATCAATGATGAATGATTCGATCGCAGAGCTGCGCTATGCACTCAACCAGCCAGACGATTACCTCAAATCGCGCACTAAGCACGAAGCGAAAGTCTTATCTTTTACTTCGCCGTCAAGAACAAAATAGACGCTTAGCTTTAGTAACGTAACGCGCTTTAATATACTATTTCAGGCGCGTTACTTTAGGACAAACAAGCTAGGCTTTATGCAAAACCTCAAACCAGAGCATCGTTACTCCAATTTCCTCAAACCCAAATTTTGGCCAACATGGC
>NZ_LWFH01000317.1:0-1054 GCF_001635725.1 Oleiphilus sp. HI0066 | reverse complement strand
GACTCCGAGTTCTCTCGTTCAGGCCTATTCCTGAACTCCATAATGAAGATCCCAAGATCGCTGCCTTGGGCGAGAAGCTATTTCATGATCCTCAACTGAGCAGCGACGGCACTGTCGTATGTGCGAGCTGTCATATTGTAGCGCTCGGTGGAGATGATGGTTTAGTAAAATCTCTAGGTGTTGCGGGTGCTGAGGGTGATGTAAATCCACCTTCAGTGCTAAATGTAAGCCTGAATGCTCGACAGTTCTGGAATGGTCGCGCTCTAGATTTGCGCGAACAGCTGCAAGGGCCTATCCACAATCCTATTGAAATGAACAACAATTGGGATTTAGTTGCTGAGCGTCTTAGATCAAATCAAGATTACGTAAAAGCTTTCGCCGATGCATTCAACGCAGGTATCACGCAGAAAAACATTGAGGATGCATTACTAAGTTACGAGCGCACTATGGTCAGGCCGAATAGCGATTTTGATGCGTTTATACAGGGTGATGAACTTGCGTTTACTGAACCTGAATTAAAAGGCTTCGAATCATTTAACGACTTGGGCTGTGTGTCTTGTCATCAAGGAGCAAATCTGGGGGGTAACTTATACCAACGTCTTGGTTTGTTTCACGACTATTTTGCGGACAAAGAGCAGATACATGAATCGGACTATGGTTTATACCTAGTAACTGGAGACGAAAAAGACCGTTATAAGTTTCGTGTTCCTGGCCTAAGAAATGTTGCACAAACAGCCCCTTATTTTCATGACGGAACATCTCCGACCTTGCATGATGCGGTAAGCAAAATGGCCTATTACCAACTCGGGGTGAGCTTAGACGTCAACACTGTTGAGAATATTGTGGCGTTTTTGAAAACGTTAAGCGCTGAGCCGCTAAATGTCGCGGATTCAAGTCATCAAGAGCACGGTTCTGAGGCACAACACGATGATGTTCATGATCAGGAGCATCATCAAATGGATGAGATACCACCTAAAGAGCATGAGCACGAAGAACACCATGATCACGCTCGTCAAACACAGCCCATGAAGCCAAATCTGTATGCGAGTCATCG
>NZ_LWFH01000316.1:0-859 GCF_001635725.1 Oleiphilus sp. HI0066 | reverse complement strand
CTAAGGCTGCGGATGTTTTTGCCATTTGCATTAATGAGATTAATGCTTCTTGCATTCTCGCACCGCCACTGGCGCTAAAGCACACAAGAGCACGATGCTCCTCGATACAACAATTCACTGCCTGAACAAACTTTTCGCCTACAACGGAGCCCATGGATCCGCCCATGAAATTAAATTCAAAAGCAGCAATCACTACATCAAGGCCTTGCAAGGAACCCTTGAATGTTAATAAGGCATCATCTTCATCGGTACTTTTTTGGGCAGCAGCTAATCGATCTTTATACTTTTTCGTGTCCTTAAACTTAAGCAAATCGTCAGGCTTTAAGTTTTCACTCAGCTCTTCATAACCTGGATCTAAAAATATCTCAGCACGACGACGCGCGTTCACTCTCAAATGGTGTGAACACTTAGGGCATACGTCTAGATTCTTAGACAACTCAGGCAAATAAAGTGCAGATCCACACTTAGGGCACTTCTTCCAAACACCTTCAGGAATATTCCCTCGAGTCTTGGATTCAGATCTAATTACACTAGGCTTAATTCGGTCTAGCCAACTGCTCATTTACTATTCCAACCTTAGGATAGATTAAGCGTCCATCGCTTGACGCATCGAAGACAGTACTGAGCCTAGTTTATCTTTTATAACCGACAAGTCTTCTTGATTTTCTTTAATCGTATTTACCAATACGCTTCCTACAATAACGCCGTCAGACACCTTAGCAACCGCACTTGCTGATTCAGCATCTGTAATACCAAACCCTACACCAACGGGAATATCTGCAATCGAACGAATGTTCGCAACTTTTTGAGCGACATCATCAGTGCTTAGTGCAGCAGATCCCGTTACACCCTTCACCGA
>NZ_LWFH01000315.1:0-860 GCF_001635725.1 Oleiphilus sp. HI0066 | reverse complement strand
CCCTGCATATACAACTTCTCCCGAAGCTGCTGCATTAACGTCATCGCCGACGGCACCTCCTATATCAATGCCTTTGTTGATATCCCGACTGCGTGAGTTCACAGAATACTTCGCAAGGATCAGGCCAACATGAGGCCACGCCCAAGTTATGTTATTGGAATTATTGAGATTTTTGTTCTTTGTCGATTTGTAACGAGATTCAGGTTTTCGTTTACGTTTTGTTACATTTGAAGAACCAGAAGGCGAAGAGCTGGCAGAATTTGAGGCCGACTGGATGGCTGAAGCACTCACTTCCAAGTCTATTTTTTGACCAACAAAAACGGTATATGGCGATTTTATGTTGTTAGCACTTGCTAACTCTTTGTAGTCACGTCCGTAGCGCCACGCGATCTTGTATAGCGTTTCACCGGACTGAACCACATGAGTTCCAAAATACACCGGAGGGTTAAAGTTTTTATTGTAGTAAATGTCTGGAGAAGTGCACGCCGATAATGCAAAAAAAACCAAGATACATTTGGTTACAGAAAGAGCTTTGCGCCAAAAGACGTCAATTTCTCGTACACCAAACATGAGTTTTTCGTTCAACATATCGACCTTAAATATAACCTAAAGAAATATAAAAATATTTTTATATTTCTTTATATTTTACATAAGTAGAGTTCGTTTTAAGAAGTGCCGCTAAGTACCTATTATTTAAGTACTTTTTTATTTTGAAAACAATTGCAAAAGTGTTACCAAAATACTCGAGTGTTCCGTTACGTAACACTAGTTTGCATTCCGCTCTAGTCTATTTATAACAACTAATATGAGCAAAATTGAGCCTACTCCAACAACAAACCAAATCGCTGCCAACCCTATTT
>NZ_LWFH01000314.1:0-789 GCF_001635725.1 Oleiphilus sp. HI0066 | reverse complement strand
GTTAAATACAAGGCGAAAGCAGCAACAATCGCAGCAANAGATTGCCAGAAATATTTCCAACGAGCCGGAAGACCTTTTGAGTTTTTCTCGACCACTTTTCGATAATCGTCGACCCAACCGATCGCACCAAATGCAAGACAAACAAACAAAGTGATCCATACATAGCGATTACTAAGATCCGCCCATAACAGCGTTGCAATGCCGATGGCTACGAGAATCAAGGCACCGCCCATTGTCGGCGTACCTGCTTTACTCAAGTGAGATTGCGGCCCATCGTCACGTACCGACTGACCAATCTGACGCGTTGTTAGCTTATTAATCATATGAGGGCCGACCCACAATGCGATCAATAGCGCTGTAATAATCCCCAATATCCCTCGGAACGTGAGATATTGAAAAACTGATAGAAAACTAAAATATTCGCTGAAAACTTCAGCCAACCAGAAAAGCATTACGCATGACCTCGCCTAAACAATTCAATAACTTCCTCAAGTGCGACAAAACGCGATGCTTTTAATAAAACTGTCGCTGGTAGGTCAGATAGTTGCGCCAATGCCTCTGCAATTTCGCTTTTACTTTCAAATACGTTTGCTTTTTCGCCGATCTCACTCGCCATTTCCAAAGCAAAATGACCCAATAACCAGACTTCGTCCACTGGGAGTTCACTTGCGTACTGCGCAAGCCCCCTGTGCATTTCTCCTGCTAGCGAACCTAATTCGCCCAGTTCACCTAAAACAGCAATGCGATTGCCGCCGTGAGCTGCCAATACGTCTAAAGCCGCTTTCATCG
>NZ_LWFH01000313.1:0-16380 GCF_001635725.1 Oleiphilus sp. HI0066 | reverse complement strand
TACGTGGTACTAAGCGTGACGACGTTGAGCGTGGTCAGGTTCTATGTGTTCCTGGTTCTGTTAAGCCGCACACTAAGTTCGAAGCTGAAGTATACGTACTAAGCAAAGATGAAGGTGGTCGTCACACGCCATTCTTCAAAGGCTACCGTCCACAGTTCTACTTCCGTACTACGGACGTAACGGGTGCATGTGAGCTTCCAGAAGGCGTTGAAATGGTAATGCCTGGCGATAACGTACAGCTTTCTGCAGAATTGATCGCGCCAATCGCGATGGAAGAAGGTTTGCGTTTCGCAATTCGAGAAGGCGGTCGTACAGTAGGTGCGGGCGTTGTAGCGAAAATCATCGAGTAATACTCGATTATAAAAGAAGGTGGGTTGTCTGCCTTCTTTTGTTAGGCCAGTAGCTCAATTGGCAGAGCAGCGGTCTCCAAAACCGCAGGTTGGGGGTTCGATTCCCTCCTGGCCTGCCACTTTTTAGCCAGAAGTTAGTAAGTATCAATATGAATGCAAAGCTTGAAAAAGAGAACGCAGCGTTAGATTCGGTAAAGTGGATTGTTGCGCTAAGCATAGTGGCTGCCGGTGTTGTCGGTAACTATTATTTCTCAGCTGAGTCGTTGTTGTATCGCGTTATCGCGTTATTGGTTCTTGCTGTTGTTGCTGGTTGGGTGGCATTACAAACGACTAAAGGTAAGCAGTTTTCTGCGCTAGTGTCCGAAGCGAAGACTGAAATTCGCAAGGTTGTCTGGCCGACGCGCCCTGAGCTTATACAAACAACATTTATGGTAGTTGTTTTTGTGTTGGTTGTTGCTCTTGTTTTGTGGGGTGTAGACTCACTTATTGGTTGGGTCATTTCTTCGGTAATCGGATAGTAGGGAGATAATTGATGTCTAAGGCTTGGTATGTTGTTCATGCTTATTCTGGATACGAGAAGCATGTTATGCGCTCGTTGCAAGAGCAGGTGGCGCTTAAAGGCTTAGAAGAGAAATTTGGTGATATTCTTGTTCCTACTGAAGAAGTGGTAGAAATGAGAGACGGCAAGAAGCGTAAGAGTGAGCGTAAATTCTATCCGGGCTATGTGCTTGTTCAAATGGATATGGATGATGAAGCGTGGCACTTGGTTAAGTCAACGCCTCGAGTTATGGGTTTTATTGGTGGTACGGCTGAACGTCCAGTGCCAATTAGTGATCGCGAAGCTCAGGCTATCTTGCAAAAAATCGAGACAGGTGCGGAAGCTCCTCGTCCGAAAACATTATTCGAAGCAGGCGAAGTTGTTCGAGTTATCGACGGTCCGTTTGCTGACTTCAATGGTGTCGTTGAAGAAGTGGATTATGAGAAGAGTCGTGTTAAAGTGGCTGTTCTTATTTTTGGGCGTTCAACGCCTGTTGATCTTGAGTTTAGTCAGGTCGAGAAAGACTAATCTAATTTAAGGTCATAAATATCCAAATGCTCATTTCGCGTAGGCGGGATGGGCTTTTCGTGTCTGTTCGGGGAGCTCGATAAGAGCGTTTGTACCCATAGGAGATAAAATGGCTAAGAAAATTGACGCTTATATCAAGTTGCAAATCGCAGCTGGTCAAGCAAACCCAAGTCCACCGGTTGGTCCTGCTCTAGGTCAGCACGGTGTGAACATCATGGAATTCTGTAAAGCGTTCAATGCTCAGACTGGTAGCATGGAGCCAGGTCTTCCAGTTCCAGTGGTTATTACCGTTTACAATGATAAGAGCTTCACTTTTATCATGAAAACTCCGCCAGCGGCTGTTCTTCTTAAGAAGGCTGCAGGTATCAAGAGTGGTAGTGGCCGTCCAAATACTGAAAAAGTTGGAACTGTTACTCGTGCGCAATTGGAAGAAATTGCAAAAACAAAAGAGCCAGATTTGACTGCTGCTGATATGGACGCTGCTGTTCGCATCATTGCAGGTACTGCTCGTAGCATGGGTTTGAACACGGAGGGTGTTAACTAATGGCAAAGCTAACTAAACGTCAAAAGTTAATCGCTGAGAAAGTAGAAGCTGGTAAAGCATATTCAGTTGAAGAAGCTGTTGCGGTATTGGCAGAGCTTTCATCTCAAGTTAAGTTCAACGAATCAATCGATGTATCAGTCAACCTTGGTGTTGATGCACGTAAATCTGACCAGGCTGTTCGTGGTTCGACTGTTCTTCCAAATGGTACAGGTAAGTCGGTTCGCGTTGCTGTGTTCACGCAAGGCGAGAATGCAGAAAAAGCAAAAGATGCAGGCGCTGATGTAGTCGGTATGGATGATCTTGCTGAGCAAGTGAAAGCTGGAAACTTGGACTTCGACGTAGTTGTTGCATCTCCAGATGCGATGCGTGTTGTAGGTCAGTTGGGTCAGGTTCTTGGTCCTCGCGGCCTTATGCCAAACCCAAAAGTTGGCACAGTTACTCCTGATGTAGAGACTGCTGTTAAAAATGCAAAAGCTGGTCAGGTTCGTTACCGTACTGACAAGAACGGCATCATCCACGCTATCGTGGGTAATGTTGAGTTCTCTGCTGATGCAATCAAGCAAAATCTTGAAGCGCTATTGGCCGACCTTAAGAAGGCTAAGCCTGCAGCAGCTAAAGGTGTTTATTTGAAGAAAGTTACTCTTTCTTCAACAATGGGCCCAGGTCTATTGATCGATCAAGCTTCTGTATCTATCTAAGATTTGGGGGCGCGCTTAGGCGCAAAAATTTGGAGTCGGGGGTGTATGCCCCAGGCGGTCCAAGACCGCAGGTGTCACGTGAATGATCGAGTGGCTTAATTTCCTGCGCAGACGGTGTGACTCTCTTAAATGAGTGTCCTCACGCCGTAGAGGTTGCCCGAAAGGGTGTAAATGGCTGGCCGGCTTTTTGTCCGGCCTTGTTGAGGAGAATACCAATGGCAATTGGACTCGAAGACAAAAAAGCGATTGTCGCTGAAGTCAACGAGGTTGCTGGCGGTGCTTTATCCGCAGTACTTGCTGACTATCATGGCGTTGATTCAAACGACATGACTGGTTTGCGTGCTAAAGCTCGTGCAGAAGGCGTTTACTTACGAATCGTTCGTAACACGCTTGCTCGCAAAGCTGTAGAAGGTACTGAATTTGAATGTATGCAAGAAGCATTTGTTGGTCCAACAATTCTTGCATTCTCTCTTGAAGATCCAGGTGCGGCAGCGCGCTTGTTGAAAGACTTCGCTAAAGAGAAAGAAGCATTCGAAATTAAAGCGCTAGCTGTTGGTGGTGAACTGTTAGGTGCAGATCAGATCGATCGTTTGGCGAAATTGCCAACGCGCGATCAAGCATTGGCCATGTTGGCTGGTGTTATTCAAGCACCGATTACAAAACTTGCTCGTACTTTCAACGAAGTTCCTTCGAAAGTTACACGTGCAGTTGCTGCAGTTCGCGATCAGAAGAAAGAAGCAGCCTAATTTTATTTTTGGTTATTAATTTTATTTAGGAGATGTGAGTCATGGCTCTATCTAAAGACGATATTTTAAATGCAATTGCTGAAATGAGCGTAATGGACGTTGTCGAGCTTGTTGAAGCAATGGAAGAGAAGTTTGGTGTTTCTGCAGCAGCAGCTGTAGCAGCAGCTCCAGCAGCAGCAGCAGAAGGCGGCGCAGCAGCAGCTGAGCAAACTGAATTCGACGTTATCCTAGCTGGTGCTGGCGATAAGAAAGTTAACGTAATCAAAGCTGTTCGCGGTCTTACAGGTCTTGGCCTTAAAGAAGCGAAAGCAATGGTTGACGGTGCTCCTTCAACTGTTAAAGAAGGCGTTAGCAAAGACGACGCTGAAGCAGCTAAGAAAGAGCTTGAGGAAGCTGGCGCATCTGTTGAAATCAAGTAACTATTCCTTGAATAGTGGCTTGAGCAACAATTGCTCACTAGTCCTCTGACGGAACTGGCCGGTGGTATTTTATACTCCCGGCCTTTTTCCGTTGTTAAAGAAAGCATTACTCCTATGTGCTAGGAGACCTTCAGGGCGAAGCCCTGCACTAGCAAATGATGCCGACACGAAGTTTCATTGTTAGTTAGATTTCAGACCTTTTGTCATAACTGGGGAATACAGATGACCTACTCGTATACAGAGAAAAAGCGTATTCGTAAAGAATTCGGCACTTTGCCGACTGTAATGGATGTGCCATATCTTCTGTCTATTCAAATAGACTCTTATAGAAGCTTTCTACAGGAAGGCGTTGAGGCTGCAGGGCGCGATGATCTTGGCTTGCACGCAGCGTTTAAGTCTGTTTTTCCGATTGTTAGTTTTTCCGGCAACGCTGCATTGGAATACGTAAGCTATCGTCTTGGTGAGCCGGCGTTTGACGTTAAAGAGTGTATTTTGCGTGGCGTGACTTACGCTGCTCCTCTACGAGTTAAAGTTCGTTTAATCATTTATGACAAAGAGTCTTCAAATCGCGCGATTAAAGACATCAAAGAACAAGAAGTTTACATGGGCGAAATGCCTTTGATGACCGATAACGGTACATTCGTTGTAAACGGTACTGAGCGTGTAATTGTTTCTCAGTTACACCGTTCTCCGGGTGTGTTCTTCGATCACGATAAAGGTAAAACTCACTCATCAGGCAAGTTGCTTCATAGTGCTCGAGTGATTCCATATCGTGGTTCTTGGTTAGACTTCGAATTCGATCCAAATGACAACGTGTTCGTTCGTATTGACCGTCGTCGTAAGCTTCCAGCAACAATCTTGATGCGTGCTCTAGGTCTAAGCTCGCAAGAGATCTTGGATATGTTCTTCGACACTGGTCGTTTTGAATTGTCAGCAGACAGCTTCAAACTCGAACTTGTTCCTTCACGTTTGCGTGGCGAAATCGCAACGTTTGACATCAAAGATCCTGACGGTGAAGTGATTGTTGAAGAAGGGCGTCGAGTTAACGCCAAGCAAATTCGTAAGCTTGAGAAATTAGGCGGCGCGCTTGAAGTTCCTAAAGAATACCTATACGGCAAGGTATTAGCGAAAGATATCATCAATGAAGATACTGGTGAGCTAGTTGCTAGCTGTAATACAGAAATTACAGAAGAAGTCGTTGATGCATTAGTTGCGGCGGGTATCGAAAGCATTGAGACGCTTTACACTAACGAACTTGATTGTGGCTCGTTTATCTCTGATACCTTGCGTATTGACCCTACGAATACTCAATTAGAAGCCTTGGTAGAAATCTATCGTATGATGCGCCCAGGCGAGCCACCGACTAAAGAGTCTGCTGAGAATTTATTCGGTAACCTGTTCTTTACATCTGAGCGCTATGATCTTTCGGCAGTTGGCCGTATGAAGTTCAATCGTCGTCTTGGGAGAGCTGAAGAGACGGGCGAAGGCGTTCTTGATAATCAAGATATCATCGATGTGTTGCGTACCTTGATCGACATTCGTAATGGTAAAGGCGAAGTTGATGATATCGATCACCTTGGTAACCGACGTATCCGTTCTGTTGGTGAAATGGCTGAAAACCAATTCCGCGTAGGTCTTGTGCGTGTTGAGCGAGCTGTACGTGAGCGCTTGAGCATGGCTGAGTCTGATGGCTTGATGCCACAAGATTTAATTAATGCAAAACCAGTTGCTGCAGCAGTCAAAGAGTTCTTTGGTTCTAGCCAGTTGTCTCAGTTCATGGACCAAAACAACCCTCTATCTGAGGTAACGCATAAGCGTCGTGTCTCTGCGCTTGGCCCAGGTGGTTTGACGCGTGAGCGTGCAGGATTCGAAGTACGTGACGTACACCCGACTCACTATGGTCGTGTTTGTCCAATCGAAACGCCTGAAGGTCCGAACATCGGTTTGATCAACTCGTTAGCAACTTATGCGCGTACTAACTCATATGGTTTCCTTGAGTCGCCTTATCGTAAAGTTGTTGATGGTCATGTTACCGACGAAATCGAATACTTATCTGCAATCGAAGAAAGTGGTTATGTTATCGCACAGGCAAGCGCTGTTGTTGATGATGGAAATAACCTTACAGAAGAATTGGTAACTGTTCGTCATAAGAACGAAACCACAGTAATGCCTCCAGAAAAAGTTAATTACATGGACGTGTCACCACGTCAGGTTGTATCTGTTGCGGCATCACTTATCCCATTCTTAGAGCACGATGATGCGAACCGTGCATTGATGGGATCGAACATGCAGCGTCAGGCAGTTCCTACATTACGTTCAGATAAGCCTCTTGTTGGTACCGGTATCGAGCGCATCGTGGCGCAAGACTCAGGTGTTTGTGTCGTGGCTGATCGTGGCGGTGTTATTGAGAGCGTTGACGCTGGTCGTATCGTTGTTCGGGTTCATGATGACGAGGTAGACGCGGGCGACGCAGGCGTAGATATCTACAACCTAACTAAGTATGTACGTTCTAACCAAAATACTTGCATCAATCAAAAGCCACTTGTGCGTCAAGGTGACTCTGTTGCGCGTGGTGACGTGATGGCAGACGGCCCTTCAGTAGATATGGGTGAGCTGGCGCTAGGTCAGAATATGCGTATCGCATTCATGCCTTGGAACGGTTACAACTTCGAAGACTCGATTCTAGTATCTGAGCGAGTTGTCCAAGAAGATCGCTTCACAACTATCCACATTCAAGAGTTAACGTGTGTTGCGCGTGACACGAAGTTGGGTAGTGAAGAGATTTCTGCTGATATTCCAAATGTTGGTGAAAGTGCGTTATCTAAATTAGATGAATCAGGCATTGTTTATATCGGTGCTGAGGTTGGCCCGGGCGACATCCTAGTTGGTAAGGTGACGCCAAAAGGTGAAACGCAATTAACTCCTGAAGAGAAGTTGCTACGTGCGATCTTTGGTGAAAAAGCATCAGACGTAAAAGATACGTCATTGCGTGTATCCACCGGAACGCGCGGTACGGTTATCGATGTTCAGGTATTTACGCGTGATGGCGTTGAGAAAGATCAGCGTGCACTTGATATCGAAAACTCACAGCTTGATAAGTTCCGTAAGGATCTTAAAGATGAGTATCGTATCTTGTTGGGTGCAACGTATGAACGTCTCACTGCTGCATTAGATGGTCAGGCAATTGTGTCTGCTCCAGGTCTTAAGAAGGGCGATACGCTTTCTCAAGATTATTTGGCAGCCCTTGAAGCGTCAGATTGGTTTAAGATCCGTTTGGCTGATGACGATTTGAACGAACTTCTTGAGAAGGCGGAAGCATCTCTTGAAGAGCGTAAGAAAGAGCACGAAGAGCGTTTTGAAGTGAAGAAACGCAAGCTTCAAACGGGTGATGATTTGGCGCCTGGCGTACTCAAGATCGTTAAGGTTTATGTTGCGATTAAACGTCGCATCCAGCCTGGTGATAAAATGGCTGGCCGTCATGGTAACAAAGGTGTTATCTCGGTCATCATGCCTGTTGAAGATATGCCATACGATGAGTTTGGTAATCCTGTCGATATCGTTCTTAACCCGCTAGGTGTACCGTCGCGTATGAACGTTGGTCAGGTTTTGGAAACTCACTTAGGTGCAGCAGCCAAAGGTCTTGGTCAAAAGATCGATACTATGATCAAGCAGCAAAAAGAAGTCGCCGAAGTTCGAGGCTTGTTGGGTGAAATCTACAACGGTGTTGCAAGCAAGAAAGAAGAGCTAGACAGCTTCTCTGATAAAGAGATTCTAGAGTTGGCGAACAACCTTCGCGGTGGTGTTCCTATGGCAACTCCAGCATTCGATGGCGCGAAAGAGTCTGAAATCAAAGAGCTACTTCGTTTAGCTGATCTTGATGACAGCGGACAAACAGTTTTGTATGACGGACGTACTGGTGACGCATTTGATCGCCCTGTAACGGTCGGTTATATGTACATGCTGAAATTGAACCACCTGGTTGACGACAAGATGCACGCGCGTTCAACTGGTTCATACAGTCTTGTTACGCAGCAGCCATTGGGCGGTAAGGCTCAGTTTGGTGGTCAGCGATTCGGTGAGATGGAAGTATGGGCACTTGAAGCATATGGTGCTGCATATACCTTGCAGGAAATGCTTACCGTTAAGTCGGATGACGTGAACGGTCGTACTAAGATGTACAAAAACATTGTTGATGGCGATCATCGTATGGAGCCTGGCATGCCAGAGTCCTTCAACGTATTGGTCAAAGAAATTCGCTCATTGGGTATAGATATCGAGTTGGAATCTGAGTAGTCAGTCGATAACCCAATGATTAGCGTCGCGGGCTGATTCAAATATGAAGCCCGCAAACAATAACTCCTACCGGAGCAAGCGATGAAAGATTTATTAAATTTGTTGAAAAACCAAAACGACTCTCAAGAATTTGATTCGATTCGTATTGGTTTGTCGTCACCTGAAATGATTCGTTCGTGGTCATATGGTGAAGTTAAGAAGCCGGAAACCATCAACTACCGTACGTTCAAGCCTGAGCGTGATGGTCTATTCTGTGCGAAAATTTTTGGCCCAATCAAAGACTACGAATGTCTTTGTGGAAAATATAAGCGCCTTAAGCATCGTGGCGTTATCTGTGAGAAGTGTGGTGTAGAAGTCGCGTTGGCGAATGTGCGTCGTGATCGTATGGGTCACATCGAACTAGCTAGCCCAGTTGCACACATTTGGTTCTTGAAGTCTTTGCCATCACGTATCGGCATGCTTTTAGATATGACTCTTCGTGATATCGAACGCGTTCTCTACTTTGAATCGTTTATTGTTATTGATCCAGGCATGAGTACGCTTGAGCGTGGTCAGTTGCTTTCTGATGAGCAGTATTACGAAGCGCTAGAAGAATTCGGTGACGAGTTCGATGCTAAAATGGGTGCGGAAGCAATCCAAGCTCTTCTTAAAGATATTAATCTTGAGTCTGAAATTGATCGTTTGCGTGAAGAGATTCCAGCGACTAATTCAGAAACTAAGATCAAAAAACTATCTAAGCGTCTTAAGCTTATCGAATCTTTCTACGGTTCAGGCAACAAGCCCGAGTGGATGGTGTTAGATGTATTGCCAGTTCTTCCACCAGATTTGCGTCCATTAGTACCACTTGACGGTGGCCGCTTTGCAACATCTGATTTGAACGACTTGTATCGTCGAGTTATCAACCGTAACAACCGTTTGAAGCGTCTACTTGAGTTAAGTGCTCCAGATATCATTGTTCGTAACGAGAAGCGTATGCTTCAAGAATCTGTTGATGCACTGCTTGATAATGGTCGTCGTGGTCGCGCGATTACGGGTTCAAACAAGCGCCCATTGAAATCTCTTGCTGACATGATCAAAGGTAAGCAAGGTCGTTTCCGTCAAAACCTTCTTGGTAAGCGTGTAGATTATTCTGGTCGTTCGGTAATCGTTGTTGGTCCTAGCCTGCGACTTCATCAGTGTGGTCTTCCTAAGAAGATGGCACTTGAGCTATTCAAACCATTCATCTTCTCGAAGTTAGAAAGTCGTGGCCTTGCTACAACGATCAAAGCTGCTAAGAAAATGGTTGAGCGTGAAACGGCAGAAGTATGGGATATTCTTGCTGAAGTGATTCGCGAGCACCCTGTAATGCTAAATCGTGCGCCAACGCTTCACCGTCTTGGTATTCAAGCATTTGAGCCAGTTCTGATTGAAGGTAAAGCAATTCAGTTGCACCCACTCGTTTGTGCGGCATACAACGCCGACTTCGATGGTGACCAAATGGCGGTACACGTTCCATTGACCTTAGAAGCTCAGCTTGAAGCTCGTGCTCTAATGATGTCTACCAACAACATCTTGTCGCCAGCAAATGGAGAGCCGATTATCGTTCCATCACAGGACGTTGTTCTTGGTCTTTACTACATGACGCGTGATCGTGTGAACGCCCAAGGTGAAGGCATGGTATTCGCGGACATTAAAGAAGTTCAGCGTGCATACGGTGCTAAGCAAGTTCACTTGCAGGCGAAGATTAAAGTTCGTATCGAAGAAAGCACGTTCGATGACGATGGCCAGTTGATTACCGAGAGCAAATTGGTCGAAACGACTGTAGGCCGTGCTTTGTTGTTTGAAATTCTTCCGAAAGGTTTGCCTTTCTCATTGGTTAACCAGCCAATGGTTAAGAAGGCGATCTCTAAATTGATCAACTTTGCATATCGTAATTGTGGTCTTAAAGACACCGTTATCTTTGCTGACCAATTGATGTACCTAGGTTTCTCTCAGGCGACATACTCTGGCTCATCAATCGGTGTAAATGACTTTGTAATTCCTGATGAGAAAGAAGGGATTATTGATGCAGCGACCGCTGAAGTAAAAGAAATCGAGAATCAATTCGCATCGGGTCTTTTAACGCACGGTGAGAAGTACAACAAGGTTATCGATATTTGGTCGCGTGCTAACGATAAGGTAGCAAAAGCGATGATGGATACCTTAGGTAAAGATGATGTTGTTGACCGTGAAGGTAATACGGTTCAGCAAGATTCGTTTAACTCAGTATTTATGATGGCCGACTCCGGTGCTCGTGGTTCTGCAGCGCAGATTCGTCAGCTAGCAGGTATGCGTGGCTTGATGGCGAAACCAGATGGTTCGATCATCGAGACACCAATTACGGCTAATTTCCGTGAAGGTCTAAACGTACTTCAGTACTTTATCTCAACGCACGGTGCACGTAAGGGTCTTGCCGATACTGCACTGAAAACAGCGAACTCTGGTTACTTAACACGTCGTCTTGTAGATGTTGCTCAAGACCTTGTTGTTACTGAAGATGATTGTGGTACTGAAGAAGGTCTATTGATGACGCCAATGATCGAAGGTGGCGACGTTGTTGTGCCACTTGGTGATCGTGTTCTTGGTCGAATCACTGCGAAGGATGTTTTTGCTCCAGGTAATGACGAAGATGTAGTTATGCCGCGCGGCACTTTCTTGGACGAGAAGCAAATTGATCTTCTTGAATCTGCAGGTGTTGATGAGGTTTGGGTTCGCTCTGCAATTACATGTGATACTCGCCATGGTATTTGTGCGAAGTGTTACGGTCGCGATCTCGCTCGTGGTCACGTCGTTAACCGCGGTGAGGCGGTAGGTGTTATCGCTGCTCAATCGATTGGCGAGCCAGGTACGCAGTTAACGATGCGTACGTTCCACATCGGTGGTGCTGCATCGCGAGCTTCTGCAGTAGACAATATTCAGGTTAAACACGGCGGTTCTGTACGTCTTAATAACATGAAGAGTATTGAACGTACCGATGGCAACTTAGTTGTTACCTCACGTTCTTCTGCACTTTCTGTTGCGGATGAACATGGCCGTGAGCGTGAGTTCTATAAGCTTCCTTACGGTGCTGTGTTGACTGTGAAAGACGGCGATACCGTTGATGCTGGTCAAGTGGTAGCTAAGTGGGATCCGCACTCACACCCAATCATTACAGAGCAAGCAGGTAAAGCGCAGTTTGTTGGTATGGAAGAAGGTATTACCGTTCGTACCCAAACTGATGAGTTAACTGGCTTATCTAATATAGAGATTATTGATCCAAAAGATCGTCCGTCATCAGGTAAAGATGTTCGTCCGATGGTTCAATTGGTTGATGAGAAAGGAAATCCAGTATTCCTAGACGGGACTGAAACCCCATTCCAGGTGTTCTTGCCAGCGAATGCAAGTTTGACTTTGCGTGACGGTGATCAAGTAACACAAGGTGAGATCATTGCTCGTATTCCTCAGGAATCATCGAAGACGCGTGACATCACGGGTGGTCTACCGCGCGTAGCAGACTTGTTCGAAGCGCGTAAGCCAAAAGAATCGTCGATTCTTGCTGAGATTTCAGGTGTGGTTAGCTTTGGTAAAGAGACCAAGGGTAAGAAGCGTCTTGTTATAACACCTAAAGACGGATCTGATGCTTATGAAGCATTGATTCCAAAGCATCGTCAAATGAACGTGTTTGAAGGTGAAAGTGTAGAGAAGGGTGAGGTGATCTCTGATGGCCCATCAAATCCACACGACATTTTGCGTCTTCTAGGTGTTGTTGAGCTTGCTAAGTACATTACAAACGAAGTGCAAGACGTATACCGTCTGCAGGGCGTTGTGATTAACGATAAGCACATCGAAGTAATTGTTCGTCAGATGCTACGTAAAGTAGAAGTTACGCAATCAGGTGATACTGACTTGATCAAAGGTGATCAAGTTGAATACGTTCAATTCCTTGAAGAGAACGAAAAAGCTGATGCAAACGATAAGATGCCAGCACAATGTGAGCGTCAGTTGCTAGGTATTACTAAAGCGTCGCTTGCTACTGAGTCATTTATCTCAGCTGCATCGTTCCAGGAAACAACACGTGTACTTACTGAAGGTGCTGTGACTGGTAAACGTGACTTCTTACGAGGTCTTAAAGAGAACGTTGTTGTTGGTCGTCTTATCCCAGCTGGTACTGGTTTGGCATACCATGCTGAACGTAAGGCTAAGAAGACTAAAGGTTCTGGTTTAGAAGACGGCTTAGGTGTTTCTGCACAAGATGTTGTAGAGGCGCTAAGCGCAGAGCTAAACAAGGAAAATGACGCGCTATAAAGTGCGTCATAAATAGTGTTGTGGAATGTGGTTAAAAATAAACCAAATTTCTTGACACTATGCTGGGGCGTAATTAGACTTGCGCCCCTCGACTTGAGAGCACCCTATTTTAGGGTGGGAATTTGATAGATAAAATTGGAGTTTGCTTGCATGGCAACTATTAATCAGTTGGTGCGTAAGCCTAGAAAGCGTGTCGTCGCTAAAAGTGACGTTCCCGCGTTGCAGGCTTGTCCGCAGCGTCGTGGTGTTTGTACTCGTGTTTATACGACTACGCCTAAAAAGCCTAACTCGGCTTTGCGTAAAGTATGTCGTGTACGTTTAACAAACGGCTACGAAGTAACATCATACATTGGTGGTGAAGGCCACAACCTTCAGGAGCACAGTGTTGTTCTTATCCGTGGTGGTCGTGTTAAAGACCTTCCGGGTGTTCGTTATCACACTGTTCGCGGTAGTTTGGATACATCTGGCGTTGCAGATCGTCGTCAGGGTCGTTCGAAGTACGGTGCTAAGCGTCCTAAAGGGTAATCTTTGTTTTAAACTTAATTTTAAGGGGTAAGAGTAAGGTCAGGTCTATCCTGAATTACCTGAAGACCTTAGATGTAATAGAGGGCTTATCATGCCAAGAAGAAGAGTTGTCGCGAAACGCGAGATCCTTCCAGATCCTAAGTTTGGAAGTCAGCTGCTAGCTAAGTTCATTAACCACGTAATGGTTCATGGTAAAAAAGCAGTGGCAGAAAAAATTGTATACGATGCGCTAGACACAGTAGCTAGCAAATCTAATCAAGACGCTATGGAGCTTTTCGATAAAGCACTAGAGTCGATTCAGCCAATGGTTGAGGTTAAGTCGCGTCGTGTTGGTGGTGCAACCTATCAAGTTCCAGTCGAAGTTCGTCCGGCTCGCCAAATGGCGTTGGCAATGCGTTGGTTAGTAGAGTACTCACGTAAGCGTGGTGAGAAGTCTATGGCTCTACGTCTTGCAGGTGAAATTCTTGATGCTGCGGAAGGTAAAGGTGCAGCGGTTAAGAAGCGTGAAGACGTACACCGTATGGCGGAAGCGAACAAAGCATTTTCGCACTACCGTTTCTAAAACAAATTTTCGTTTTAGTACAACAACAAGCCTGCTATATGCAGGCTTGTTGCGATTAACGAGGAAAGTTAAGTGGCACGTAAAACGCCTATAGACCGTTACAGAAATATCGGGATCGTTGCGCACGTTGATGCGGGTAAGACGACGACAACCGAGCGCATTCTATTCTATACAGGCCTATCTCATAAGATTGGTGAGGTGCACGATGGTGCAGCTACCATGGATTGGATGGAGCAGGAACAAGAGCGCGGCATTACCATTACTTCTGCGGCAACTACGTGTTTTTGGTCGGGTATGCGTCAGCAATTCGATCAGTTCAGAATTAATATCATTGATACGCCGGGGCACGTTGACTTTACCATTGAGGTAGAGCGTTCTTTGCGAGTATTGGATGGTGCTGTGGTTGTGTTGTGTGGCTCGTCTGGTGTGCAGCCGCAAACAGAGACCGTATGGCGTCAAGCCAACAAATACCAAGTTCCTCGCATGGTATTTGTAAATAAAATGGATCGTACCGGTGCTGACTATTTGTCGGTCGTGGATCAATTAAAAGATCGTCTTGGTGCTAACCCTGTCCCGCTTCAGTTAACGATTGGTGCTGAAGATGAGTTCAAGGGCGTCGTTGATCTCGTAAAAATGAAAGCCATCATTTGGAATGAGTCTGATCAAGGGATGACCTTTGATTACCAAGACATTCCAGCTGACATGCTTGATGATTGTGAGTTGTACCGCGAAGCTCTCGTTGAGGCCGCCGCTGAAGCGTCTGACGAATACATGGAGTTGTATTTAGAAGAGGGCGAGTTGTCTGAAGAGCAAGTCAAGGATGGTATTCGTCGACGCACCTTGGCAAATGAGATTGTGCCTGTCTTGGGCGGTTCTGCTTTTAAGAATAAAGGTGTTCAAGCCGTTCTTGACGCGGTTGTTGAATATTTGCCAGCACCGACTGAGGTTAAGGCAATCGAAGGTGAACTTGAGAATGGTGAAATAGAGCCGCGTAATGCGAGCGATGACGAGCCATTTGCTGCACTTGCATTCAAAATTGCGACCGATCCGTTCGTTGGAACATTGACATTTTTCCGTGTGTATTCTGGAAAGCTTGAGACGGGCGATGCTGTCTGGAACCCGGTCAAGGGTAAGAGAGAGCGTATTGGTCGTATGGTGCAAATGCATTCAAATGATCGTCAAGAGATTAAAGAAGTTCTTGCTGGGGATATTGCAGCCGCTATCGGTCTTAAAGATGTCACAACTGGCGAGACCTTGTGTGACCAGGATCCAAAGAACCGAATTACTTTGGAGCGTATGGATTTTCCAGAGCCCGTTATTTCGGTTGCTGTAGAGCCACGTTCTCAGCCAGATCAAGAGAAGATGGGTGTGGCGCTCGGTAAGTTGGCGCAAGAAGATCCGTCGTTCAGAGTTAAGACTGATGAGGAAACCGGTCAGACGATTATCTCCGGTATGGGTGAGCTACACCTTGATATTATCGTCGATCGAATGAAGCGTGAGTTCGGTGTTGAGGCAAACATTGGTAAGCCTCAGGTAGCGTACCGCGAAGCAATTAGAAATCACTGTGATATCGAAGGCAAGTTTGTACGACAGTCCGGTGGTCGAGGTCAGTACGGTCATGTTCGCGTTAAGTTTGAGCCGCGAACTGACGGTGAAGAAGGCCTGGAGTTTATTAATGAGGTTGTGGGAGGTGTTGTTCCGAAGGAATACATACCTGCAGTCGAGAAAGGTATTGAAGAGCAAATGCAAAATGGTGTCCTAGCTGGCTACCCTTTGCTTGGTCTTAAAGCAACGCTTTACGATGGGTCGTATCATGATGTCGACTCTAACGAAATGGCGTTCAAAATTGCCGGTGGCATGGCAACTAGAAAGTTGGCGGAAGAGGGTGGTGCAGTGCTGCTCGAGCCAATGATGAAAGTTGAAGTTGTGACGCCGGAAGAAAACATGGGTGACGTTGTTGGTGATCTTAACCGTCGTCGAGGGATTATTTCCGGAATGGAAGAGGGTCCTTCAGGTAAGGTTGTCAATGCCGAGGTGCCTTTGTCAGAAATGTTTGGTTATGCGACAGATCTACGGTCTGCGACGCAAGGCCGTGCAACATACGCGATGGAGTTTTTGAAATACGCAGAAGCGCCATCAAACATCGCAGAAGTTATTATTAACAAGTACTAACCTTTAAACGCTAAGGGGAATTACCGTGGCAAAAGAAAAGTTTGAAAGAAGTAAGCCGCACGTTAACGTTGGAACAATTGGCCACGTTGATCACGGCAAAACAACACTAACAGCAGCACTTACTCGTGTATGTGCAGAAGTATTCGGTGGTGAGAAGGTAGACTTCGCTAACATCGATAACGCTCCAGAAGAACGTGAGCGTGGTATTACAATCGCAACGTCACACGTAGAGTACGATTCAAACGATCGTCACTACGCGCACGTTGACTGTCCTGGACACGCGGACTACGTGAAAAACATGATCACTGGTGCTGCTCAAATGGACGGCGCGATCCTAGTATGTGGTGCGACTGACGGTCCAATGCCTCAGACTCGTGAGCACATCCTTCTTTCTCGTCAGGTTGGTGTTCCATACATCGTAGTATTCTTGAACAAAGCAGATCTTCTTGCTGAAGACTGTGGCGGTGCAGGTACTGAAGAATACAACGAAATGCTTGAGTTGGTTGAAATGGAGCTTCGTGAGCTTCTAGATCAATACGAATTCCCTGGTGACGACACTCCAATCATTCCTGGTTCTGCTTTGATGGCATTGAACGGCGAAGATGACAACGAGTTGGGTACAACTGCTGTTAAGAAGCTTGTTGAAGCGCTTGATACGTACATCCCAGAGCCAGAGCGTGCAATCGATCAACCATTCCTAATG
>NZ_LWFH01000312.1:0-745 GCF_001635725.1 Oleiphilus sp. HI0066 | reverse complement strand
GCTTCCGCACCACGATCATCAGCTACCGTGGTGGAGGTCCATATAAATAGACACAAGCAGAAAAAGAAAAACGAGATGCTCTTAAGATGCGATGAACTCATGAGGCCAGTCCTTAGTTTATTATCATTGGCAGTCATGTAGAGCATACGCTTCAATAAAACCTTTGGTTTTAAGCGCTGATTCTGGCGTTATAACGCTTCGTCATGCGTGCAAAACGCACTCGATCTTTGATTAGAGTAAACAGCGGTGAAACATCGGCTTTAGGTGCTTTGCCCTTGCCTAGACGTTGCAACTGTCGGCGAACAATCGCCATGGTCGCCAAGGCGGAGATCGCCTTATCGCTAAAGTTTGGTTCAGGCATCGAGACCGTTTTATTCGGATCGGTTTTCCAAATATCAGGCAAGCGCGGCTCTAGAGCAAGACCAGTCGCGATACCAATCATATCGATACCCGCCTCAAGCACCGATTCTGCCACTGGTTTGCGTTTAATACCGCCTGTCGTCATTAATGGCATCTGGGCAACTTGTTTTAGCTCTTCGGCAAATTCTAAAAAGTAAGCTTCACGAGCAAGTGTTCGTCCATCGGCTGTACGACCTTGCATGGCAGGGCTTTCATAGCTACCACCAGACAACTCAACTAAATCAATCTTTTCATTATTGAGCTGTTCAATCACATAGCGTGCATCATCTTCAGAGAAGCCACCACGCTGAAAGTCAGCGGAATTGAGTTTAACCGACACCGCAAA
>NZ_LWFH01000311.1:0-945 GCF_001635725.1 Oleiphilus sp. HI0066 | reverse complement strand
GCACGCTTAAATCTATCGGATTAGAAGCATCGCTCAACGATCGAAAAATCGAACTCTCTCAACGCGTTAGAGGTATTTATGACTTGGCGAATTAATAGCCTAGCTCTAGTCACTTTATTTTTACTCACTGCCACGCACAATGCTCACAGCATTGACGTAGATCGAACCCAACCTATTGAAATTGAATCCGACAGTGCCGTGATCGATGATTCACAGGGTTTTTCGACCTATCGCGGCAACGTTATCATTCGCCAGGGTTCGACAACACTCACCGCAGATAACATCAGTGTTTTTGCTCGTGAACGCGCCGTAACACAAATCATTGCGAATGGTACACCCGCGACATTCAAGCAAACAGACGCCAGTAGCAATATTCAAAACACCAGCGGCCAAGCTGAACAAATCACGTATAAAGCAAAAGATGCTGTTTTGATTTTTAACGGCAACGCCACACTCGCCCAGGACACCAATTCGTTTTCCGGAAATCGCATTGAATACGACATCATGGACAAAGCAATTCGCGCCAAAGGGGATCAAGATAGTGGCAAACGAGTGAAGATTCAGTACTTCCCTCAAGCATCTGAGCCTTCAAGTGAAAACTCCGATTCACAAACCAACGACAATCTAGACCAAGCGAATCCTAATGAAGACACTTCAAGCTAAGCATCTTGCTAAAGCCTACAAAAAACGACAAGTTGTTATCGACGTATCGCTTGAAATCAAAACAGGACAAATTGTTGGCTTGCTTGGTCCGAACGGCGCGGGTAAGACTACCTGCTTTTACATGATCGTTGGCCTAGTATCCAAGGATAAGGGCCAAATCCTCATTGATGACAGAGACATTAGCAACATGCCAATGCATGGGCGCGCAAAAGCCGGTATTGGTTACTTACCACAAGAAGCATCAATATTTCGAAAACTTACTGTATATGAAAATATTCTGAG
>NZ_LWFH01000310.1:0-613 GCF_001635725.1 Oleiphilus sp. HI0066 | reverse complement strand
AAACGGTTAACAGGTTAGATTTGAGTGTGAATGTGAAGAGTGAGTTGTTGAATCTATTCCTGCAGCCTGTACTCATGGTTGAGATAGTTGGACAGTTCGATTCAATGGAGCAAAAGGCAGAGATTTATCTTGCTTCTTGTTTGACAATTGAGCTTGATGACGAGTCTGAATACAGGCATTTATCACTGCTCTCAAAAGCATTGAATCTGCCAGCAGGTCTTGAGCATCAGCTTCGCGCGCAAGCACAAAATGTCAAAGTTGAGGTTGCGTAGTTCTTGCATTGTTCTTGCGTCGCTTTTTAGTAGTTCGGTTTGCATCGCCGCTTAATGTATTCGAGTTAGTATGCATGCGGTGATGCAACTAGGTTTATATTTGATTTGCGGTATACTTTCGCGCCTATTCTTTTTTGAGATCTATACCGAATGAATGCATTACACGATATCGCAGCACGCGCACTTCAAGACTTCTTTATGCTTAATGTGCCTTTGGCTCGTGCTGCAGAGATTTCGGTACATTCTTATGATGGAAATAGACTTGTTTTTGAAGCGCCGCTAGATCCGAATACCAATGACAAGGGAACCGCGTTTGGTGGAAGTATCTATGTCATCGCTGT
>NZ_LWFH01000309.1:0-925 GCF_001635725.1 Oleiphilus sp. HI0066 | reverse complement strand
ATTCATGATATTCCCCGTTATGGCCAAGGCATTTTCTATCATGAGGCCGGTGAAGATCTGTATTTCTATTCGCAAACCAATTCCAATCCAATGAAGCCAGGCAAGGCTGCTTTGGTCGTAGAAGCTTCAGACTGGAGGCCGGGGCAGGCGATTCGCGACTTAGGCTATGTTGACGTTGTGCAAGGCGATAAGCCTTTAAAAGTAGAAAGTCGTCGTTCACACGATCTAATGAAAGGTCTGTTAGAAGGAATGATGCCTACGTTCACGCGTCAGTCGTGGTATAGCGATGCCTCAGTGCGTTTATCCCTAAGTAGTATCGGCTTTGCCAATGTTTATGAAGCTTATTTAGACTGCATATCATCTTTGCTGCCGGTTAACTTCCGACAAGTCGAGAGAACTCGTGTGCACTTTGAATCAGACAAAGCGATTCTTCTGAAAGAAGATAAAGCGCGTTTAGATATGGTGGTTCTTTATGTTCGCGCCGACAGCAACGTCACTGCGGTCTATGTGGATGGCCACACCGATTCAACGGGGCGTAGGATTTATAATCGTCGATTATCGAAAATGCGTGCCGAAGCGGTGACAGCTTATCTGACAAAAAGCGGCATCAATTCAGAGATGATACAGACTCGCTATCATGGCGAACGCTATCCCGTCGCAGGTAATAAAAACTCAAAAAATAAAGCGAAAAACCGCCGAAGTACCGTTCGTTTAGTGCGCGGAGAGCAGCTTTCTTTGCCTTCAAAAGAAAATCCTGAGGGTGAGCTGAATTAAGTTGTTGTTTTTGGTTGTTTTTCCATCACTCCTTTCTGTAGAATACGCACCCCTTTTTTAATATAAGCAAAATCTATAACAGGTTTTGGGAGCCTTTATGTCGAGTATAAATAAGGTCGTGTTAGCGTATTCTGGCGGCCTAGATACTTCT
>NZ_LWFH01000308.1:0-653 GCF_001635725.1 Oleiphilus sp. HI0066 | reverse complement strand
AGGAACCTCCCGAAAATGAGTCCACTGACGATACATCCATCAAATCTGCCGAATCGACGATAAAATCACTGGAAGATCAGTTGACGGAAGAGTTCCAGCGAGAGCGTCCTGACTTAGAGTTTGACCCAAACCTACAAGCTATCGTTAAACCTAATGAACGCGTAGTGGGTGACGCAGCCTCTTTTGATACCTTCAGTCAGATTCAGTACAACAAAAGCAATTTTAAACATGAAGCAACGTTCAATTCAGATGGAAGCGTGCAACATGATAGAGACCTTCAGATCGACTTGCTGAAGTTTGAAAATATCGGTGGGGATGATTTGAACGACCCGAGCACGATCGGAAGTATTTATATCTCTGACTGGACGTCTCAAGGATCTACGACAACTCAAGTACGATAGTTCTAAAAGCCAAAAACAAAAAAGGCGCATCAAAATGCGCCTTTTTTCATATGTCGCTTACGTCTATCTCGTGCCGTATACAACCATCGTCTTACCTTTCACTTGAACGAGACCCTGCTCTTCAAGTGTCTTTAGTACTCGACCTACCATTTCACGAGAACAGCCAACGATACGTCCGATTTCTTGACGCGTAATTTTAATCTGCATGCCGTCTGGGTGAGTCATCGCATCTGGCTCCTTACACAGATCAAG
>NZ_LWFH01000307.1:0-773 GCF_001635725.1 Oleiphilus sp. HI0066 | reverse complement strand
CGGCGGTATGCTCATCAAGCAAGAGTAATTTCATTGGCTGTAGCGAGGCCATTAATAAACTGACTGCTTGCCTTTGCCCGCCTGACAATAACCCGATTTTGTCTTCTAAACGGTTTTCAAGTCCAAGCTGTAGTAGCTTGAGCTTGTTCATGAAGTGTTGGCGAAACTGCCGTTTCGCAGCAATACCTAGACCGCGCGTCTTGGTGCGAGCTTGAGCAAGCGCGAGATTTTCTTCGATGGTGAGGTCTTCACAGGTTCCCATTAAAGGGTCTTGGAAAACGCGCGCAATTTGAGGCGCTCGTTTTTCCACTGACCAAGTACTGATGTCTTTTCTATCTAGTGAAATCGACCCTTTAGGGCTAAGAAATTCCCCCGCTAGTGCATTGAGTAAGGTGGATTTTCCGGCGCCGTTACTGCCGATTACCGTAATGAACTGACCCTCTGGAATGCTAAGGTCAATACCCTTCAATGCTTGGTTCTCAAGTGGAGTACCAGCGTTGAAGGTAATGCGTAAATCCTGCACTTCAATCATCGTCGCACTCCATTGAGCTTAGATTTCATATTTGATTTTAGCGTCGGTGCAACGATGGCGAGAGTAACTAGTACCGCTGTAATTAGATTTAGGTCTTGAGCTTGTAGACCGAGGACTTCGCCATTCAAAGCAAAGGCAATCACAATGCGATACAGAATAGAACCTACCACGCAGGCCAATGCCCAAAGTAGAATTGTGCGAGTGGATAGAAGCGCTTCGCCGCCAATAACAGAAGCTAGTC
>NZ_LWFH01000306.1:0-585 GCF_001635725.1 Oleiphilus sp. HI0066 | reverse complement strand
ACGTTAACGACGCTGGCCGCCAAATGAACATTCTCGCTGCGAGTGTTTGGCTGCGCTATTTAGAACTGCTAGGCCAAGACATTAAATTCCCAGTGAACGGTTACAAAGGCGAATACATTTTTGATATCGCAAAAGACCTGCAAAGCAAGCATGGCGACGCGTTCTCTCAAAACGCCGAAGATGTATATAAAGATCTTCCAAAAGATGAAGATGAAGGCGGTGATAAAGAGCTGTATATCGATGCGGTCATCGTTCGCGCTAGAGAACTACTTGGCGACGGATTCAAAACGGTCTACGACCTCGGCGCTGATTCAATCGTTGATGAAATACGCGAGGACTTAGGCGAGTTCGGTGTGAACTATCAACGCTGGTTCTCTGAGGCATCATTAAAAGACAGCATTGAAGTCGCGCTTGCAAAACTTCAAGAGAATGGTTTCCTATACGAGAAAAATGGCGCTACATGGTTCCGTTCAACAGACTTTGGCGATGACAAAGACCGTGTAGTGAAGCGCGACAATGGCGAAACAACATACTTCGCATCGGACATTGCCTACCATTACGACAAATTCGAACGCGGCTTTGAAC
>NZ_LWFH01000305.1:0-980 GCF_001635725.1 Oleiphilus sp. HI0066 | reverse complement strand
CAAATAGCTTCGATTCAACAGATTTTATAAGAGCGTTGCAGGCAAATATCGCCAACTGAAGTCCGTTCGAGATGGAATTTGTTGGTAGCTTGATCAAGGCATCAGTCATATAGTTTGTCGCATCTTCGGAGCCATTAATGAGCAGTGTTTTGATTCCTTTCTCTTGTGCTGTTGTTAGGGCTTCCTCGAAACTTTTGTGTTCATCTCCGATACTGATTAATACTAATACATCACTTTCCATTCCCATTGCTTGAATCTGTTTAGCGATCATATTGGCAGATGACGTGTCGCTATTTAGGCTGTCTAAACCGATATTGATTGCAGGGAAGCCTGGGCGCTCAAATTCATATTGGTCCATAAAGGCAGAACTAATGATTTGTGCAATCGGGTTAGCAAACCCAAGGCCGCATACTAAGAGCTTTTTGTCATTAAGTAGGGCGTCTACGATTAAGGTGCTTGCGTGATCGGTTTCTGATGCAATGCTCGTAATGTGCTCTGAGGCGATATCGATTTGGTCGCACAAATATTTGGCAATTGGGGAAAGGTCGTTCATTGGTACTAATGTGCTCCAAATGCTGATTTAATCCAGTTGATAGGCTGTTTGCATTCATGTGTGTCGAATGTGACGGTATCGAAACGACAGGTGCTATCAAATAGTTTGTGCTGTTGCATGTAAAGTAAGGCAGTTTTTACTAGTTTCGCTTGCTTTGGGTTGTTGATACTTTCTTGCGCACTGCCAAAGGTATCGGTTTTACGATAACGAACTTCGACAAATACAATCGCGTGGTGATCGCGCATTATAAGATCGATTTCTCCTAGGCGGCATGAATAATTGCGGGCAATAAGTTTTAGTCCGTTCTTCAATAGATGCTTTTCTGCCAATCGCTCGTATTTCGTTCCCTTGTTGTTCATTTATATCGTCCCTGATACATGAATTAATTAATTGGTATAGCTTTCCCGCCTTGATATTTAGCCCATTG
>NZ_LWFH01000304.1:0-745 GCF_001635725.1 Oleiphilus sp. HI0066 | reverse complement strand
CAATACGAGCAAGCATATTATTGGCTGCCTTTGGCGGCAGCGATCGCTATATTCTCGACGCCAGCCAGCTTAATCTGATCCATCACTTTAACAAGCAGCCCAGTCTGAGAGAATTCATCTGCTTGAATCACTACACCGCTTTCTGGGCTTTCAAATAATAAGCGCTCAACATTTCGACGCACCGCTCTCGGATCGACTTGGCGACGATTTATCCAAATCCGATTATCCTGTGTAATCGCCACCATGATTGAATTATTGTTCTGGATTTTGGTGGACTCAGCTTCTGGTCGATTTACTTCAACCCCCGCTTCTTTCACAAATGAAGTCGTAACGATAAAGAAGATTAACATGATAAATACGATATCCAACATGGGGGTCATATCGATTGCGTTTTCGTCTTCATTGTCACTGGAATTCAAATAAGGAAGCTTAATATTCATGCTCGTTTTAACTCTGTTAACTAACGCTTAATTGCGCCGTAAGTGCTTCTTGCCTTGATCTAGCGAGTCGATCAATCCTAGCTATTAATAGCAAACCAACAATTGCAACTGTCATTCCTGCCATCGTTGGAATCGTTGCCTTCGAAATACCTGCCGCCATAGAGCGAGCATTCCCTGTACCACTGTATGCCATTACGTCAAATACACTGATCATCCCCGTTACAGTGCCAAGCAAGCCCAACAGCGGACATATCATCACCAGCCCGCGCAAAATCCAGAGATGGAGCCTTAATTGATGTTTAAAT
>NZ_LWFH01000303.1:0-1165 GCF_001635725.1 Oleiphilus sp. HI0066 | reverse complement strand
TCGGGGCCAGGTTCTACAACCTTACCAATGGTGGTGTTCTCTAGTGTTCGATTAGGTGTGAGTCCAAAAATAAATGCATTAGCGACATTACTTGTTTTGGCCGTGGCAATGGCGGCCTTTATCGCATGGTGGTTCATGCGAAGAAATGAATTGCAAAGACAAAAGGAAATTCGCTCGGCATTTAGTCAATAAGCGAATGGGGCATAGATAAGACATTGATGTGTTCCAGAAAGGAAAATGACTCGGCAGAGCAGTTAAGGCAGAGTTAATTAAGATCTTCTTAGGGTGTAATCGAGGAAAAATTATGAAAGCAATAAAAAAGCTAGCGTTGGCAACAGCGTGTGCGGTGGCTACAACAGGCGCTATGGCCGAAGAGAAAGTATTAAACGTTTATAACTGGTCTGACTATATCGCTGAAGATACTTTAGCGAATTTTGAAGCCGAGACTGGTATTAAGGTCGTTTACGATGTCTTCGATAGTAACGATGNTCTGGAAGCAAAACTGCTTTCAGGCAAGACTGGTTATGATGTTGTTGTGCCTTCAGCGACATTCTTGGCGCGTCAAATTCAAGCCGGAGTTTTCCAGCCACTTGATAAGTCAAAACTTCCGCAGTATGAAAATCTCGATGCACCGATGATGGAAAAGTTGACTTCGCATGATCCAGACAATGCTTACTCTATTCCTTACCTTTGGGGTACTACAGGCATTGGTATCAATGTGGGACAAGTTACAGAGCGTTTAGGCGAAGACATGCCTGCTGATTCATGGGATCTGGTTTTCAACCCAGAGATTGCGGCTAAATTAGCTGACTGTGGTATCACAATGCTTGATGCGTGGGACGAAGTTGTTCCAACCGTATTGAATTACTTGGGCGAAGACCCTAAATCAACTGATACAGCGCTTTTGAACGGCAAAGTAAAAGACACCCTTAGTGCAGTTCGTCCACACATTCGTTACTTCCACTCTTCGCAATATATCAACGACCTAGCAAATGGTGATGTGTGTGTGACAGTCGGTTGGTCTGGCGACATTCTTCAAGCGATGGATCGTGCTGACGAAGCTGAAAATGGCGTTGAAGTATCTTACGTAATTCCTAAGGAAGGCGCAGGTCTTTGGTTTGATATGCTCGCGATTCCTAAGGATGCAAGCCACCCAGAAAATGCA
>NZ_LWFH01000302.1:0-10965 GCF_001635725.1 Oleiphilus sp. HI0066 | reverse complement strand
GGACTGCGTATCAATAGAGTTAACAAGCCGCATGTTGGCAACTTTATTGGATTTCCCCTACGAAGAACGTCGTAAATTGGCTTTCTGGTCTGACGTGGCTGCAGCATCTCCCGAAACCACCGGTGGGACGGGGTATCCCGCTCAAGCCTTCGAAGTTGCTGGTGCCATGGCAAAGGGCTTCTCGGAGCTATGGCGCGAAAAAGAGGCGCGCTTGAAGTCAGGTCAGTCTCCGGGATTTGATTTAATCAGTTTGCTGCTAACCAATGAAAACACGAAAGACATGATTGATCGACCTATGGAGTTTTTAGGGAACATGGCTTTATTGATTGTCGGTGGGAACGACACAACGCGTAATTCCATGACTGGCGGTGTCTTTGCGTTGAATCAGTTCCCTGATGAGTTAGCAAAACTAAAAGCTGATCCAAGTTTGATACCTAATATGGTTAGTGAAATCATTCGGTGGCAGACGCCTTTAGCTTATATGCGCAGGGTCGCGACGCAAGATGTTGAGTTACATGGTCAAACGATTAAAAAAGGCGACAAAGTCGTGATGTGGTATGCGTCGGGGAATCGGGACGAGCGTGCGATTGAGAATCCAGATGCATTCATCATCGACCGTAAAAATGCACGCAAACATTTGTCTTTTGGATTCGGCGTGCATCGTTGCATGGGGAATCGACTGGCTGAAATGCAACTTCAGATCCTGTGGGAAGAGTTGCTATCACGCTTTGATGATATAGAAGTGTTATCAGAGCCCGAATATGTCCAATCGAATTTCGTGAAAGGCTATACCTCTATGCAGGTTAAACTGACCGCTAAGCAAGGCTAAGCATTTACTGCTCGCAATAGAGTTCTTCAATCGAGGATGATTCAAACCCGTTTTGGTCATCCATCCATGCTGTCATGTCTTTGAAAACGCGCGGTGCTTGTAGGTCGCGACTTAGCATATGGTAGCCATTGGTATAAAGTTTAAGCTGATGGTTAACTTGGCTTTCCATTCGTTTGAGCATTTCGCAAGTAGGTGTTTTAGGAATGACTTCGTCCTTGAGCCCGTATAGTACGAGGGCGGGTGTTTGTATTGCTGACGCGTTCTCAAGCGCTAAGTCCATCAAGTTAGTTAATCCATAAATAGCATCAATTCTCGTCTCTTTGATAACGAGAGGGTCTTGGCTCATCGCGATCAGCGCTTCACCATTATCGGTGGCAACCACACCAAGACTTTCACCTGTAGGTTTCCAGCCAGGGAATGTATGTACGGCGACAAACAGCGCAAAACGCTGATACCAGGGTTGAGTGCTCCGTGCCCAGACTGCAGGGGCTAGTAAGATAATTCCATCTATATGCGAGGTCTTGTCGTTATTTTGAGTGAGCGCAGAAATAATGACGGCGCCGCCCATACTTTCACCAACAAGATAAAGTTCTGCATTTGGATATTGCAGTTTTAGTGACTTGCTCATTGTCATTAAGTCAGACTGTAGCTTTCCTTTTTGCGGCCAGATACCGGTTTGTTCTGTCGCACCGAATCCTCTTTGGTCATAGGCCATGCAAAGGGTTTTTGTAGAGTGTTTATCAGTCATGAATTCGCAGAGCCCACTGAAGGCATTTGAGTAATCATTAAAACCGTGTAGTGCGAGGATAATACGCTCAGGTTCTTCTGCAGCTGGCCAGCTTTTAAAAGGAAGTTTGTACCCGTCTTGCGCAATGAAATGCGTTTCATCAAAGGTGGGAGTTTGTATGCGGGTTTGGGCTAGTTCATTAGACGCTTGTGTGCTTGGTGTGACGCAGGACGCCAATGGTATTAAGGCGAAAATAGTCAGGAGACACCTAAGTTGTATCGACATTTATTAATATTCCATATGTCTTTTATCTACGCGTGACTCTAGCGATCGTGGACGCTTTACGATGGAAACTCTATCACCGTTGCCTTTTGATTGTCGCCTTGATGAGTCTCTTGTTTTAGTGGCAAATTTGAAGCGCTTTGCTCACTTTCAAGTAAGGCTTCAAATTGAGGGATTTGATTTACCAAGCGTTGCACGTTTTCGGCGGCAAGCATATGTCTATAAGCGAGATCTAGCTCAATATCTTGCAGATCTTCATGAATTTGGTAGTGACTCAATCTCAGACCAGTTTCGGAATTACGGATGCCAGCATCAACTTGTGCTTGAAAGCGCTTAAGCTTTGCAACAATGTCATTCAGTATTGCTTGGGAGGCACTTCCAGTCTGACGCTTTTGAATTTGCAGTTGTGTGTTGCTGGTAAGTATTGAGCGAATCAGGTTCATTCCGAATTTGTCGGATGTTTGACGTTTGACTGAAGGTGCTTGTCTCTTAACTGGGAGGTCTACGGCAAATGCAATGTTGTTCCCGAGTTGCGCATGCTTATTGCGCTCAGCTTTACTGTTTGACCAGTAGACGTCTTGTTTGCATTGCGGGCAAAAGAACTTGTCGGCTTTGTCTGTAGGGTCAAGACCGTCTATAGATCGAGGGCAATCGTTTTGCCAGCTGAGTGAACGACAGTCGATGATTGTGTGTGATGTTTTTGGGTCAAGATGTTCGCGACGAACGAAAAAACCTTTCGCCTTTGAATCTAATCCGCGTAAACCGATCGCTTCATCATGGCTGATGCATAGCGATGCAGCGCTTTTGCGTTGCAACTTAACTTGATGAATAACAGATGCCAATTTGGGGTGAATCACCGGCGCTGATTTATCGTTTGATTGGTCGTTACTGCTCATAAACTACTCACTCATTTTTCTGCACTTTAACGAGCGATGTAACAGTTTGTAAAGTTGGTAAGGCCTGAAATGTCTACTTAGATAGCATTTAGAGCGCAAAAGACGCTAGATTTTAATGAATATTACGTTTCGGAAGATAAGCTTGAGTAAGTTAAGAATATGCATGCAAAAAAAGGCCGGTTGTGCAATGCACAGCCGGCAATAAGTGCGAGTAGTATCCATGAAAGTCTTTCTATTGCTGACGCATGAATAACATCAGCAACCCAATACTGGTACAGATTTTTGGTTATGCAAATAAAAAGATGAAATTATTTTGCGTTCAATATTTCTGATGCTCTAAGTGTTTGTTTTTGCGTCAAACGTTGGCAGAATTACGTTGAAGAATTTTTATAAATAATAAAAAAATAGGTGTATCTGTGGCCGTCATCGAACCAATATCCAACCCGCGCTGTGCTCAAATTAGTCAGTTTGCTGAAGACCCCGTTAAAGGTGTCGAGAAGAACTTACATTTGGTTTCTCAAGTAAAACCCAATGTACAAGATCTAGTAAGTCATGATGTATTGATTCAAGTGAAAGCTGCCGCGCTTGGCTGGGTCGATCTACTCATGACAAGCGGACAGTATCAGCATATGCCGCCTTTACCATATACCCCAGGCTTAGAATATAGCGGGGTGATTGAATGGGCTGGTAAAGAGGCGAAAGCAGAGGGTTTGTCTATTGGTGATCGCGTATTTGTAGATGGGTTTGTGACCGGACCAAGATCTCCGGGAAAGTATCAGCAATATGGAGGGTTCGCTAACTACGCGGTTGCACCTGCTGAAGCTGTTAGAGCAATTCCTGAGGGTTTCAGCTTTGAACAAGCGTGTAACCTTTTAGGAAGTTATGAGACTGCTTATCACTGCCTCGTAAAATGTGGCGAATTAAAGCCTGGTGAGACCGTTCTCATTCATGGCGCCTCAGGCGCAACGGGTTTAGCTGCGTTGCATATGGCCAAGTTGTTAGGCGCTAAGGTCATTGCAACTGGGCGCAGTGATGAAAAATTGGCAGTGGTTAAAGAGCAGGGTGCAGATTGGGTTATTAATACTTCATCATCTGATCCTGATTTCGGTGTGAGTCGCTTCAGAGATGAAGTGAAAGCACTTACCAATGGTGCCGGGGTCGACGTGGTTTACGATGGCGTAGGTGGGGATATATCGCTTGAGAGTATGCGTTGCGTAAAGTTCGGAGCGCGGTTTCTTATTGTTGGTTGGGCATCAACGCCGTTTGTCGCAAAAGGAAAAGGCCAACGTGGAGCGCCTAATGCGAATATGCTCCCCACTAACTTAATTATGATGAAAGGGCTCAAAGTCTTGGGCTGTCCTACTGTCATATCCGCGCAGCAAGATCCATCTATTCGACAAGAACGCTTATCACAGATTATGTCATGGGTACGAAATGGTGATATTCAGCCGTTTGTTTCAAGTGTTTATGACTTGGAAAATGTTAAACAAGCAATGAAAGATAAATGGACTGGTAAAATTATTGGCGGCGCAGTGCTTAAGCCAGAATAAATTGATATTGAGAGTAAGTGCACGAAAGTGTAATGAGTGCCTGATTGTGTGAGAGCGTTAATTCAGAATTTAGAGGAAAGTGCGGGGCGCTGAGTTGAAAGTGGTTTGAGAGAGCCACAATGAAACTGTGGCTCTGCATTCTCAGAGACTATGAAAGGATGTTTACGCTAGGCTTAGCGGCTTTTCACCCTGTGATGTTAGAAATACGTCGATTGGGTCTTCGAAAGTATCGTGAGCATCACCTTCAAATTTGTTTTCCCATAATAGGTAGCTTAGAAGAAGCTCTTCACCTTTCATTTCATTTTGAACTTGAGTTGTTTTAACTGTTTCAGTGTTGTTAGAAGCTACGATAGTAAGCATGTTCAATCTCCGAGAAAAATAGTGTTGTTTTTGCAATGGTGTGTTTAAAGCAAAAACCATGTACAGAGTTGAAAATAGCTATTAAAAACAATTGTTTATATTTAATTATTTTAGCTGATTATCAAGTTTCAGATTGCGGTGTCAAAAGTTTGGCGCATGTTTCTGGCAACCTGTGACCTAAGTGTATATGAGGTTTTTGTTGAGCTCGGTAGTGTTCACAATTGTTCTAATTGCTGTGCGAATTTTCATCGCATTGTTTCGTTGCTGAACAATTCACGAGGTGAAGTCATTCGCAAGCTTGGTGAGTTTCATTACTTCTGTAAATTGCTTCTCTTGAATAGTCTGTGCTTTTGTCGCGTTGTCATACGTTTGTACCGCTGAGTCTTGGATTGTGTGAACGTTCTGATTAATTTCTTCATATACCATGCTTTGTTGTTCTGTTGCCGAGGCAGATTGAATCATTGCCGCAAGGGTTTCTTCAGTCAGATTTGTGATTTCTGCTAACGCTTCTTTGGCCTCTGTGGATTGACGAGTAGTGGTGTTTGAGCTTTCAAGGGTTTGATTCATTAGATCGACAGTGACATCGACGCCTTCTTGTATCGCCGCAATAGCTGCTTGAATTTGCTCTGTTGTGGTTGCTGTGCTGCTCGCTAAATTCCGCACTTTATCTTCTACGACGGCAAAGCCACGACCTTGTTCGCCTGCATGGGCGGCTTCTATGGCCGCGTTTAATGCCAGTAGATTGGTTTGTTCAGCAATGCCATGAATCGATTGAACCAGTGTTGAAATTTCTTGGCTGGTATTACTGATACTTTTGATTTGTTCTGAGGTTGTTGAGAGCTTCGAAGCCAGTTCTCCGACTACTTGTTGCGTTGCGTTGCATTGACTTGGCTTGAGCCTTGCGCGACGTTATTTTGAACCGATTGCATTAGGCTGCTCACGTTTTGGGTGTTCTGTGAGACCTCTGTTATAGATGTCGACATCTCATTGATAGCGGTGGCAAGTTGCTCAAGTTCTTGTTTCTGACGTGCTGTTTGCTGCTCTGTATCACTCGCCATATTCGCAGATAATCGCGCACCATCTTCTACGTTTTTGGTGCTGTCCACCACTCGCCAAAGGGCGGTTTCTAACTTATTGCGCATAAATATTTTACTAAGCTCAAGACTGCCTAGTTCATCCAAACGGCCCGTATAAATATACTGCGCGAGTGTGTCGGAATAGGTTGTTGCTGATTCTTTCGCTGCTTGTCGTATGTTGAGTGTGATGAAAAAATTAAAAAGTGTCATCACTCCAAGAAAAGCGATTGTGGAAGCGGCTCCGATTAAAAAATGTGTGATGGCCAAAAAAATGGCAATAGGAAGTAGTAGGGTCGTGGTCGCTGCATTCAATTCATAGGCGATTGGCCAATGTTTAGGGTGCTATAGATGGTAGGGCTGTTTACCTTCATTAATTAGCTTGTAAGCATGCGTAGCGCGACTGATTTGATCACGACTTGGCTTGAATCGAACGCTTTGCAGGTGAGCTTCACCGTCAGTTTCATCCGCATTAGCCATCACGAAAGCATCGACCCAATAGTGATCCCCGTTTTTACAACGGTTTTTAATGATGTCCATCCACGATTTTTGATCCGCCATTGCGTCCGAAAGCGATTGAAACGCGGCTTGTGGCATATCTGGATGACGAACAATGTTGCGTGCTTGCCCAAGCGCTTCTTCTTCGGTAAACCCTGATATTTCAACGAAGTCTTTATTGACGTATGTGATCACGCCTTTAGACGTGGTTGTTGAAACAATGCGAGCGTGCTGGTCATATTCAAGCTCGTTTTGAGTAACGGGTTCGTTAATGCGCATGGGGATTTCCTAATTAGTAAACTGCCCAAAGAGCTTAGTAAGCGCAGGCATAGCTTGCTGAGCTTTTCGAATATGCTGGATCTAAATCAATTAACTTGAAGGGAGCTATCATGGAAACGGATCATCACATCAACTAAGGTTTGGAATCTAATCTAAGCAATGACGCGTATTTAACGCTGGGTTTAATCAAAGGAATCTTTTATGTATAGAGCGTATGCAGCAGAGACCGCAGGCGGAAAGTTGGTTGAAGTAGGGAGAGAACTTCAACCTTTAGGTGCGAATGATGTTGAAATTGACGTGATGTATTGCGGTATTTGCCATAGTGACGTGAGCATGCTCGACAACAGCTGGGGGATGTCTGTGTACCCTATCGTAGCAGGGCACGAAGTCATTGGCCGTGTTGCAAGCGTTGGCGCGGAAGTTGACGATACCTTAGTTGGTAAAAATGTAGGGCTTGGTTGGCATTCTGACTATTGTGGTCATTGTAAAAGCTGCCGAAGTGCAGATGAGAATTTATGTGCAGAAGCTCAAGGCACGATCGTCAACAGAGATGGCGGATTTGGTGACAAAGTCGTTGCGAGCGCGGCGAGTGTTGTAGAAATTCCTGAGGGCATGGACCTGCCTAAGGTAGGGCCTTTGTTATGTGGTGGTATTACCGTTTATAACCCTCTAGTTCAGTTTGATGTTAAACCGACTGACAAGGTTGGCGTCATCGGCATAGGGGGCTTAGGGCACATAGGTCTGAAGTTTTTAAACGCGTGGGGATGCGAAGTTACCGCTTTCACAAGTTCTGACAGCAAAAGAGAAGAAGCCTTAGCTTTGGGGGCGCATGCAACGATTAATTCTAGTTCTGCGGCAGACCTTGCTCGGGCGGTGGGCCAGTTTGATTTTATTATTTCTACCGTCAACGTGAAGTTAGACTGGAACGCTTACATTGCCTGTTTAGCTCCAAAAGGCCGACTTCATTTTGTGGGAGCGACAACAGAGCCTCTCGATCTAGCTGTCTTTCCACTGCTAATGGGACAAAAGTCTGTGTCGGCTTCGCCAGTAGGGAGTCCTGCAACGATTGATCAGATGCTAGCGTTTGCGGTAAGGCATGACATCGAACCACAGGTTGAGATGTTCCCGATGTCTGATATCAATGCGGCCATTCAACATTTGAGAGATGGCAAAGCGCGGTATCGCGTTGTGCTTGATAATACTTGAGGTTTTACGCTGTAAATAAAAAGGGCGTGAAGTGAATACTTTACGCCCTTTTTTGTATCTATTAACTGTCTAGTCGTTAGCGGCAACGGTAAAGAACAAAAGTTTGACGGCCGTCTTCAATTTCTGAGATGGGAGTAATGGTGTTCGCCTTTTTTGAGTAGGCGGCATTTCGAGCTAGTGTTGAAAGCTCTTGCGCCATTGTATCTTCGTCACGATCAATGCCAGCAATACTGGATAGTACTTTTACCTCGGTTTCGCCAATGCGCTTACATTCTGCCGTGTCGTGGCTAATGATCACCTTCTGACTGCCGGGCACCGTATCAACAAATGAACATCCGACAAGCGTGATCGATAATATAAAAGCAGGCGCAATGCTTGTAAGAATACGTTTAGGTGTGAACTGCATGAAGAATACCCATGAATTTGTTGTTAGAAGCCGGTTGATATTAACAGGTCTTTGTCGATAATACCTCGCACAAACTTCATTCTCTGATTTCGAACGAAAGGCGCTGTAATGGCATTAAAATACGAAATTGTTCCGGTTACGCCATTTGAGCAGAACTGCAGTCTTGTTTGGTGTGATGTGACGATGTCTGCTGCGGTTGTAGATCCAGGCGGGGACTTACCTAAAATTCAGGCACGTATTGATGCGCTTGGTCTTAAACTAGATAAGATTATTTTGACGCACGCGCATATCGATCATGCTGGTGCGGTAGGGGAATTGAGTACATCTCAAAACCTTCCCATTGAGGGGCCGCACAAAGAAGACCAATTCTGGATTGATATGCTGCCTCAGCAATCTCAGATGTTTGGCTTTGCGCCAGCTCAATCCTTTACTCCAAATCGGTGGTTAGAGCAGGGTGATACTGTCGAGATCGGACAGGAAATTCTAGAAGTCTTGCACTGCCCAGGCCACACGCCGGGTCACGTTGTTTTTTATCATCGTCCGAGCGAATTGTTGTTCGTCGGAGATGTTCTCTTTCAAGGCTCTATCGGTCGAACTGATTTCCCGAAGGGAGATTACGACACTTTATGTAAGTCTATCCGCGGCAAGCTCTGGCCTTTGGGTGATCAGATTTCTTTTGTTCCTGGTCATGGCCCTATGTCTACGATTGGACAAGAAATTAAAACAAACCCTTTTGTTGGTGGTTACGGTTAGTCGATAAGCTAACGAAAGAATTTTTAACCACCCATATTATTTACTGAACGACTGGAAATTTTAATGACTCAAACTGTACGTACCCGTATTGCTCCATCTCCAACAGGCGACCCGCATGTCGGCACTGCTTATATCGCACTGTTTAACATGTGCTTCGCGAAGCAACATAACGGCAAGTTTATTTTACGTATCGAAGATACGGATCAGGCGCGTTCCACGCCAGAGTCAGAAAAGCAGATTCTTGATGCTTTACGTTGGTTAGGTCTCGATTGGGATGAAGGGCCTGATGTTGGCGGTCCTCATGGACCATATCGCCAAAGCGAGAGAAAAAATGATTACGGCGCGTATGCGAAACAACTGGTTGAAGAAGGTAAGGCTTTCTACTGCTTCAGAACACCTGAAGAGTTAGATGTTATTCGTGAGGAACGAAAAGCAGCTGGTTTGAATCCCGGTATTAAAGGTGATTTGGAATTGCCAGCAGATGAAGTCGAGAAGCGTTTAGCTGCAGGCGAGCCTCATGTTATTCGTATGAAGGTGCCAGAAGAAGGTACATGTGTCATTGATGATATGTTGCGCGGCACGATCGAGATTGATTGGGCGCAAGTAGATGCTCAAATCCTGTTAAAAAGTGATGGAATGCCAACCTACCACTTAGCCAATGTTGTTGATGATCATTTAATGGAAATCACTCACGTGATTCGTGGCGAAGAGTGGATTAATTCTGCGCCAAAGCATCAGCTTCTATATGAGTACTTTGGTTGGGATATGCCAACCCTATGTCACATGCCTTTGTTGCGTAACCCCGACAAGAGTAAATTGAGTAAGCGTAAGAACCCTACCAGTATCACCTATTATGAACGGGCTGGTTTCATGTCTGAGGCTTTAACAAATTACCTTGGCCGTATGGGTTATTCATTGCCCGACGAAACCGAAAAATTCTCGCTTGATGAAATGATCGCAACATTCGATATCAAGCGCGTTTCACTAGGTGGACCAATTTTCGATGTTGAAAAACTTAGTTGGTTAAATGGTCTGTGGATTCGAGAAAATCTTTCAGCCGAAGACTTTGCCGCGCGTGCTCAGCAATGGGCATTTAACTCAGATTATGTGAAGCCAATGCTTGAGCATGTTCAAGGTCGAGTAGAAACTTTTGCTGATATTGCGCCACTTGCTGGATTTATGTTCTCAGGAATGCTGAATATTTCTAAAGACGACTTTGCGCATAAAAAATTAGAAGAAGGGCAGGTGAAGCGTGTGCTCCAGTTTGCTTTGTGGACGCTTGAGGCGCAGCGTCATTGGAACAAAGACAATATATTTGGTGATGTAAAAAGCTTGGCAAAAGCAATGGAAATAAAGATGGGTGATTTCATGCAGCCATTATTCGTGGCAATTGCTGGAACGCCTAATTCGTGGTCTGTGGTTGAGTCGATGGCCATGCTTGGACCGGATATGACGCGAGCGCGATTGCGTCATGCCTTAAATGTTTTGGACGGGTTCTCCAAGAAAGAAGGTAAGCGTGTTGAGAAAGAGTTTGCTGCACTGCAAAACGTCCTAGCAGGCTAATTTTAAAGCGTTATTTTTGAGAAATTGATCAATGATTGTGCGATCAAAAATAATCTCGAAAAAGTTCAAAAAAGCGCTTGACTCACCAAGGGGGCTTCTTTAACATTCGCCCCCGTTGTGAGGCACTCATCGCAGATGGGGCCATAGCTCAGCTGGGAGAGCGCAACGCTGGCAGCGTTGAGGTCGACGGTTCGATCCCGTCTGGCTCCACCAAACATCTAGGCAGTTTGGTGAGATGAAGGAAAAGAGTTCACAACAACGGCAATAAATTGCGAGTTGTCAAAAAGGTTTATGTCCCGTTCGTCTAGAGGCCTAGGACACCGCCCTTTCACGGCGGTAACAGGGGTTCGACTCCCCTACGGGATGCCAATTCTGCATTAGCAGATCAAAACCGCTTCAGGAAACTGAAGCGGTTTTTTTTTTGCCTAAAATATTTAGGCGTAAAAAAAGGGAGTCATGACTCCCTTTTTAACTGATTGTATTTGAATCTTTGGTGTTATTGGCTTTCTGGTACATTAATAGTGAGGTCGAAGCCACCGCCTG
>NZ_LWFH01000301.1:0-889 GCF_001635725.1 Oleiphilus sp. HI0066 | reverse complement strand
ATAACCAGCGGGCAACTTACCATACGTGAGATTGGTTAAGTGGTGCTGGATATACTCGGTAGTTGTTGGGTTTTCACCTGCCATAGTTAAGGGCCTACACTTACTTTTAAGAAACTTGTTTAAGGTCTATTTGGCTGTTAACAGCGGATAGATCCCATTAGTTAAGACGAGCACAATAAAAGTCGTCATTAACGCAAATACATCTACTTCTTTATAAAAACTAAATGCCAGAGCAAATCCCATTGCGATTAATAGCAATTTGGAACTTTCCGCACTGTAAAAGCTCTGAACTGTTTTGGCCGCTGCTCTTGCCCCCATATATCTGAAGGACTTAAATGCAAAATATTGCTGAGGAATAATAAAAACCACACTTCCTATAAAGGCTGACAAGGCACTATTCTCACCAGAAATCAGGTAAAAACTGATGACTGAAACGGCCATGACCAAGCACTGAATTCCAAAATATTGGATCAATGGTGGCTTTTTAATTTTCAACTCCAAATATTTATTGGGCGAACAGCGAATACGATGCCCTAAAACGGTTCTTTTCCGCACTATAAAAAAGCGCGGCAATTGTATGGTAAATACCCCTACCATTCAACACTTGGCAGTGCGAATTAAAGTTAGATTGATAATTTTCGTTATAAAGTTTTTTCGTTGCCCATTAACGGTTTAGCCGATGTTCTTATTATTTTATGTGGGAAAGGATGCCGTCTAACTCATTGAGAGAGTTGTACGAAATCACTAACTTACCTTTTCCACCTTTACCATGAGCAATATCAATGCTTGCGCCAAGCTTCTCAGAGAGATCTGTTTCAAGGCGCAAGATATTGGGGTCTTTCTCTGCTTTTGTTGCTTTTTTCGTCGCTGGCGCTTCTAACATTTTTCG
>NZ_LWFH01000300.1:0-1897 GCF_001635725.1 Oleiphilus sp. HI0066 | reverse complement strand
CTCACCTCATCGAGTCTTCTCCACCTAAACAGCGTAATATTATTTGGCAGCTCGTCGATGATGATTATCGCGGAGAGGTTCTTCAAGACCTAAGCGAAGACGTCCAAGCCTATTTCTTGAGCAAGTTAAATGCGCAAGAACTTATCGACGCCACCGAAGATCTCGATACAGATGACCTAGCAGACATACTGCAGAACCTACCTGAAGCTGTCATTGGCGAAGTCCTAGACTCCATGGACAGCCAAGACCGGGAACGTGTCGAGGAAGTCCTCGCCTACGAGGAAGATACTGCCGGTGGCCTGATGAACACCGACACGGTAACTATCCGTGCGGACATCACAATGGACGTTGTTCTGCGCTACTTGCGAAGACACCGAAGCCTACCCGAGATGACAGATAGTCTTCTCGTTGTTAGCCGAAATGGTGTTTTGGTCGGTATCCTTCCACTAACTACGATGTTGGTATCTAGCCCAAGTGCTACGGTTCGTGAGGTCATGGAAACAGACATCACGACAATCAACGTCAATATGCCAGATAGCGAAGTCGCGAATGTATTCGAACGTCAGGACTTGGTCACCGCACCAGTCGTGAACGACGATAATATATTGCTTGGGCGTATCACCATTGATGACGTGGTTGATGTCATTAGGGATGATGCTGATCACTCATTGATGAGTATGGCGGGGCTCGACGAGGATGAAGACACCTTCGCACCGGTGAAGCAAACAACCAAAAGGCGCGCTGTTTGGCTGGGCATAAACTTAGTCACCGCCTTTATTGCCTCTGCCGTGATTGGCATGTTTGAGGGTACTATTGAAAAAGTCGTGGCACTGGCTGTACTAATGCCAATCGTTGCCAGTATGGGCGGCATAGCAGGAAGCCAAACTCTTACACTTGTGATACGTGGTATGGCAGTCGGTCAAATCAGTAGTGGCAACTTAAAGTGGCTACTCAATCGCGAGTTCACTGTGAGCATGATTAACGGCGCATTATGGGCTGCCGTGGTTTCAGGCCTCGCAATGCTATGGTTCAAAGACATCACGATCGGAATCGTAATCGCATCAGCCTTAATGATTAATCTCGTTGTAGCCGCTATAGCAGGTACCGTACTCCCCTACTTTTTGAAATCGCGCGACATTGATCCAGCACTCGCAGGTGGCGTGATCTTGACTACTATCACTGATGTTGTAGGCTTCCTCTCCTTTTTAGGCCTAGCCTCAATCGCCTACGCATAAATTTGATCACAGGTACTTTATGAGTCAGCACGACCCATTCGATAGCAACAACGAAGATTTCGACGAAGACATTAAAAGTCGTAGCCAAATTAAACGCGAGATGGAAGCGTTACAAGCAATCGGCAAGCAGCTTTGTGAATTAAAAGCTTCCCACCTTGAACAAGTACCTATCTCAGAAGAATTAGAAGAAGGCATCACGACCTACAAACGCATCTCGTCACGGGAAGCCAAAAGACGCCAATTACAGTACATTGGCAAAGTCATGCGCAACCAAGACATTGATGCAATTCAGACAGTACTCGATCGATTCGATACATCTAGCGATATATACGCGAAACGCTTACATATGCTCGAAGCTTGGAGAGAAAGACTGATCAACGAAGGTAATGCGGCATTAACTGAATTCGTCGAAAAACACCCAAGCGTTGAGATACAGACATTACGCCAGCTTGTGAGAAACGCGAATAAAGATCGTCAAAACGAAAAGAATACCGGCGCAGCCAAAAAGCTTTTCAAGTTCTTGAAGCAATACGAAGAAGATATTCTGAATTAAATCGTAGCGCTCTATAAAACTACAAAGCGCAGCAGTAAAGACTAAAGACGCTTATGCTGGGCAATTGGCATCTTTTTGCGGATCTCGGATAAAAAGGAAAGATCTAAGT
>NZ_LWFH01000299.1:0-732 GCF_001635725.1 Oleiphilus sp. HI0066 | reverse complement strand
TATCGTCGATCTTATGGATTCTCTAACTCCTCCAGAAAAAATAACGGCGGTCAGTTTGTTATTTTTATAGCAGGGCTAGCCTTGTGGCTTCTCGGTACGGTTGGGCAGTTTTTTGGTGAAGTGATTAAAGCGGCGCTTAGTCGACAGCGCGAATATTTAGCGGATGCATCGGCGGTACAGTTCACGCGTAACCCGACCGGCATTGGTGAAGCGCTTCAGATTATTGGCGGCTACGGTAAACATTCTAAAATTGATAATCCACGAGCGCATGAACTAGGGCATTTCTTCTTCTCAGCTGCATTTAACAGTCGTCTGTTTGCTACGCACCCGTCAGTTGATGAACGCATTGAGCGTTTGCTGCCAAATTGGAATGGCCAGTATGCTGAGTCGACGGCTGAAGCTGAGCTTCGGAGTGAGTTTGGTGATGCAGTCATGGGGTTTTCTGGAGGCTCACTTCATGCGGAAGATTTATCGAAAGCTGTGCAATCTGAATCATCTGGAAGCAGCGATATAAGTTTTGAATTTCAGGAGCAAGCTGCTGCTGAACCGGCGTTTAACCTTAAGAGTTTATTGGAGCGTGTGCACACTTCCTATGACGCCAAAGGTGTGTATTACGCGTTTATTGGGCATGAGTCTGTTGCGACCAACGATTGGAGTGAACGGATCGCGCCCTTATCTTTATCGCAAAAATTAGATTTGCTCCGTGCGGCAATTCCATCGCTTAAAACTTTA
>NZ_LWFH01000298.1:0-747 GCF_001635725.1 Oleiphilus sp. HI0066 | reverse complement strand
TGAAATATCCATTTTCTATATATTGAAATGAAACCAAATCTAAGCCACGAGCTGTACTGAAGCGCATAGCTAAGGAACCTAAGTCATCAGTAACAAGTTCAAGCTCTATGTCATCTGAATGATTCTGAACAGAAGCATTGCCTGTAATAGCCGCGACAGAAATAACTTCAAACAACTGTGTACTCGGTACGCTTTGGCCATCGCAGCTCAACCAACCGAATAAGGCATTCGCAGGTACTGAAGTCTGCTCATTGAAGTGATCGATTAAAGTTTGCGATGGAAGGCTTACGGCCACACCTTGAAGAGAAACGGATTCGATGACTGAATAGTCTCCACTAAGCTTCTGAGTAAGGCTTAGGATTAAATCGAAAATACCATCAAAATGAAGCGTTGCCGCATCAGCCGATATGTCTTGCTTAGACTTAAAATGCTTGAAACTTGGCTGAGACACAACTATCTCGCCATCCAACAAGGATGTCTTCACGCCTAAGTATTGGAAAGACCCAACGTTCACCAAATCATCTTTGGCTTGAACCAGCACCTGGTTTGAAATTAGCACGAGAGCCAATTTCAAAAGCACGCCAACGACTATCAGTATCCCCGCTGTAATTATCAACTTACGCTTCATTGTTTTTATTCATCCAAATCTATGTACTCTCTAAACTATAGCAAACATCAAATACTTAGAAAGTTGAGAAATATAAAGCACTTATCGATAAAAGTTATAATGAACTTTAAAATCATGCT
>NZ_LWFH01000297.1:0-984 GCF_001635725.1 Oleiphilus sp. HI0066 | reverse complement strand
CACCCCTTCATAATGCGCAAAGTCGAAACGCAAACGCTCACTATCTACCAATGACCCTTTCTGGACCACGTGTTCACCTAAAACCTTGCGCAAAGCAGCATGCAAAAGGTGTGTTGCAGAATGGTTCAAAGCAGTTGCTTCTCGCTCTGACTGGGCAACTTCACACTCTACAGAATCGTCTTTAGCAAAATTGCCGTTAGCTACAACACCAAGATGAACAAATTGATTGCCTTGCTTTTGAGTATCTTTTACTTCGAAAACCGAATCACCTGAGCGAATTACACCCGTATCTCCGGCCTGACCACCAGACTCAGCATAAAAAGGCGTTACATCAAGTACGATAGCCCCAGCTTGTCCTTGCGCTAAAGAAGCTTCCTGACCATCAACAAGCGTGGCGACGATATTACTTTGGCCTTCTAGGGACTCATAGCCAACAAAACTCGTTTCGCCTTCGATAGAGAAGGTATCATATAATCAACGTCGAACTTGCTAGCGGATCGAGCTCTTTCGCGTTGCGCTTCCATGGCCACATCAAATCCATGGTAATCAAGCGTCAATCCGCGCTCTCTCGCAATATCGTTAGTTAAGTCAACGGGAAAACCGTAAGTATCATAAAGCGTAAATACTGTTTTTCCGGAAATAACCTTGCCTTCAAGCTGATCAATATCAGCTTCTAAAAGCCGCATACCTTTATCCAGTGTCTTAGCGAACTGCTGCTCTTCTTGAAGCAAAATTTTCTCGATTTGAACCTGCCCCGTCCTTAACTCTGGGTAGGCGTCTCCCATTATATGAACAAGACTAGAAACTAACTTGTAGAAAAATACCCCTTCCGCGCCAAGTTTATTACCGTGGCGAATAGCGCGGCGAATAATACGACGCAATGTATATCCACGACTTTCATTAGACGGCATCACGCCGTCCGCAATCAAAAACGCGGCTGAGCGAATATGATCAGCAATAACACGCAAAGATTTTTCTTCAGTG
>NZ_LWFH01000296.1:0-1014 GCF_001635725.1 Oleiphilus sp. HI0066 | reverse complement strand
GAAGCAGGCTGTATAAAGTCACTGAACAAACCATCAACGACGTATTCCAATCGCTTCTGAGCCTCTTCATCCGATCGTTCCTGCATAAGATTCCCGACTACTCCACCAGCCCATACTGGGGTTTGTGTCGCCATATCAACCGCAACGATACGAAGGCCAATCGCAGGCTTGTCACCGAGTAATTTAAGCTGCTTCATTGTCTCGTTAGGAATTTCAGGAATATCGGTCACAACGCCAACAGTATACGCAATCCCAAGCTCACGTGATTGCGCTAATTGCGAAAAGCCAAGCTCTCGCATTTTTTTATTCACTAGGTATTCAAACTCTAGACCTCCATTAAATCCCCGAGAATGAATTTTGTGTCCAGGATCAATCATTAAAGCGGTCGACCCTATCCAACTGTAAGTTTTGTAGCCCGCCAGATTTGCTCTTGGATGCTTCTCGGTTTCCAAACTTATATCTTTCACTAGCTCCTGATTCACTGCGCAGCCGCTAAGTGCTGCGACCAAACACGCTATACCTAAGCTGATTAACTTATTCATACACTCTCCGATTTATCCAAGACTTAAATTCCGGAGAACATCCGTCATGAAACAATAAATTTAACAGTACGATGTATATAGTATGAAAGTCAGCAATTGCACTGTATAAACCAATTTTGATTTATGGATCGAAAATCATTTATGAAAAAATCAATTTACGCAGCGACGCTATTCACTCTGTTAGCAACGAACATTCTCTCAATCACCAGTTCTAAGTTTTACGACCTGTTAGCGAGTGCTATGACCCACATCCCGATATCTAACCTGATGCGAGATAGTAAATCAGCGCAAGCAAAATTGATAAAACAAGAGAATAAGAAACTTAAAACAGAAAACGCGAAGGTTAAAAAGCAACAAGCGCGAATCAAAGCCAATGCAAAACACGCCAGAGCAATCAGCTCGCGCGCTAAAACCCGAATAGCGAAAAATATAACCGCCAACACCGCAGCATTAGTACCTTCATCGGTTCCAA
>NZ_LWFH01000295.1:0-1759 GCF_001635725.1 Oleiphilus sp. HI0066 | reverse complement strand
TGTATTTCGAAATTTTTATGAATTTTACACCTTCGTTCTTGGGCGAGGCTGCAGGTAAAAGTCTTGTGTGCAAGATTGAGAGATAGCTTTTGACAAGGTAATCATCCAATCAGGCGTGGGCAACCATAAGCTATAAAAGGACATAAAAGGACAGCAGCGCTGCGCATGGCCATTGCTGACTGGTCAATTAAAACGAACTAGACTATGTCAATAAAAAACATATTGTTACGAGGCTTTGTAACGCTCAAGCTGCTCAAACGCACTGCTATTGTCTTTCTCCAATTGAGAACATTTGTATGAGACATCCGCATCGGACTGTTCCAGTAAGTTATTTTGCCAATAGCACGATCTACTCTCGTCCCGCAGACCTACTAATGCGCTATCGAGCTATTTAGCAAATTTCTGTCGCGAGATGAAAACGGCGCTTACATATCCTAGTGAAAAGGGGAGTAATGCGGTAATTGGTAACCAAACTGCCATAAACGTTGTTCCGAGTTAGCAATAGACTAATTCAACGCGATATTATAGCCCTACACTTGGCTCCACATCTGAATCTACCCTCGGAACCTTGACATGTCACTTAACTCCCAATGTCGCCGAGAACAGCTGTTTAACAACCCCGCCGTCGTCCTTTTCGACCATCTCGCGCGTTTAGTTTATCGAATGTGTAGAGCTGTATATCTAAGCCCTAGCGAGCGTTCTTAACGGGCAAGGACATGACTGTGACGGCGACGCGGCAATGGCCGCCGTTGCAAATAGCCACGCCTAATATATTTCTCGTTCTATGCTTATTGCCAAAGGGTCAGTGTATCGATACTCTGAGCCTTTAATATCTAATGTCGCTAAAGAGTTATGGTATGGACAAACATCTTCTTATCATTGCCCACGCCCCTTCACCAAATACTCAAACACTTCTTAAAACAATCAACGATGCAAGTAACAAAAGCCAGTGCATTGTAACTAGCTTATCTGCATTCGAGACCACTCCAGAGCACATCATTCAAGCAGACGCTGTCATTCTTTTCACACCAGAAAATCTCAGCTACATGTCTGGAGCGATGAAAGACATGTTCGATCGTTGCTACTACCCCGTACTTGAGAAAAAACAAGGTTTGCCGGTCGCGGCGATTGTTCGCGCAGGACACGATGGCACTGGCACGGTCAAGGCCTTACAAACAATTATCACAGGGCTTAGATGGCGTTGGGTACAAGAACCTTTGGTTCTGAGGGGTGACTACCAAGACGCATTTAACGAGCAGGTATCAGAACTTGCTGAGGGAATGTCGATCGCGTTAGCAGAAGGCATAATTTAATTCCTGATACTGTTCTAATTAGTAGTAAACACTTGATTATGTACTAGCCTTACGACGAACGGTTTAAAATTTGACGGTTATATCGAACTTCTTATAGGTAATTATGAGTAAAAAAGGCCTTTTTAAGATTCTTGTAGTTGATGATGAGGAGCAGATCCTAGATTCTTTGAGGCGTCTTTTTCGTTCGAACGACTTCGAAATCATTTGCGAAACGAACCCCATTGAAGCTATCGAAATCCTGAGCATAACACGCTTCGATGTCATCATTTGCGACATGCGCATGCCACAAATGAGTGGTGCTGATTTTTTAGTTCGAGCCAAAAAAATACGTCCAGCAGCCGAACGTATTCTGCTGACAGGTTATGCAGACCTAGACTCTACGATAAAATCAATCAATGATGCCCAAATTTATGCCTTCGTTACTAAACCTTGGGATCCGAATCAGC
>NZ_LWFH01000294.1:0-675 GCF_001635725.1 Oleiphilus sp. HI0066 | reverse complement strand
CGTTGCAAGAATGTTTGTTGTTGTGTGGAGATCACATTGCGCATGACGACACACTAGCGCGCGATCTTTTGTAAAGGTGACATCACATTCCATGATACCAGCGCCCATTTTAGCCGCTGCGATATAAGACTCTTTAGTATGTTCGGGAAATTGGATGGGGGCGCCGCGATGTCCGATCGAGAAGTTGCTTGGCGCAAATGGGCCCGACTTACAACTTTGAAGCTTTCGTTTTAATTTGCTGTCAGTCATATCTTCAACCAGAAAGAACGGCCGAGGTCCAAGCTGAACTTTTGTTAGTCTTTTAGCGATGCGCGATTCTTTTTGATGAAGTTTTCGTTCTGTTTTATGAAGTTTGTGTTCTAGTTTTTTTATCGTTTTTGATTCAGCGTGATGGCTTGATTTGTATGTATTTGAGTTGTGTGCGCTTACATTGAATGACACGCATATAGTGAGAAGTATTAATATTATCCGCATGATTTCCTCCTGTCGTTTTTATAAAGCCAGCAAAGGTGTGGCGGCTTCTAAAGTATTTGGAGAAAAAGTCATTTTTGAGTCGTTTTTTTGAATGTAATGGGTCTTTTTTGTTGCAGTCACTGTCATAAATTTTAGAACGTCTCTACTCACGTGCGTGATAACTGGCGGCCTCGATTTAGTTTGTACAAGATTTCTTTTCGA
>NZ_LWFH01000293.1:0-1154 GCF_001635725.1 Oleiphilus sp. HI0066 | reverse complement strand
CAGACATCCCAAGGAAGCTTGCCTATTTGTCGAACCGCGACACCATCGGCAAAAATGCCAACTTGATCTAACACGACACGCTTGCCCGACTTCATTGCCGCTTGCAAACATGCCGCATCTTCGGGCTCAACGCCAATCACTTTGATATCAGGGCGAAGGTACTTGATATACGCTGCCATGCCTGCGATTAAGCCGCCGCCACCGCAAGGAATAAAAACCGCATGTGCTTTATCAGGATGCTGCTTTAACAACTCCATCGCAACCGTGCCTTGGCCAGCAATAACGTCCTCGTCGTCGTAAGGCGGAATATACACTAAACCTTTTTCAGCAACTTGCTCTTGAGCATAAGCAGAGGCTTCATCGAAGGTATCACCCACTAAAACAACTTTTGCACCTCTAGCTCGGACAGAACTCACTTTGATCTCAGGTGTTGTTTAGGCATGACGATAGTCGCTTTAATGCCCAAAGTTTTAGCTGCCAGCGCTAAGCCCTGTGCATGATTTCCGGCAGACGCTGCAATCACACCTTTGGCCTTATCTTCGTCACTAAGCTGGCGAACTCGGTTATAAGCGCCGCGCAATTTAAAAGAGAATACTGGTTGTAAATCTTCTCGTTTTAAGTGCACTTGATTGCCCAAGCGCTGCGATAAACTGCGGGCATGAGTGAGCGGAGACTCAATCGCGACATCGTAAACGCGCGCATCCAAAATTTTCTTTATATATTTATTTAACATAACTCACTTACAAACCTAACCAAGCCCAGATTCTATGGGGCATAAAGATTCGTAATAGTAACTAAATTTGCGCGCTGAAACGAGTGGCTAAACAGGTATTCCTCTGCTATTAATACTTGTTGAACAGATATCAGATTAGCAGTAAACGATCTATCTATTCGTGTTTAGTGGAGTTTAATTTGCAAGGATGTGGCTGTGGCAAAACATAAGTCTAAACAGAAGATATTAGTCATTGATGATTCACCTGTTAGCTTAACCTTAATGGAATCAGCGCTTGAGGAATGCGGGGCTCGCGTGTTTCTGGCGAGTAATGCGCAAGAAGCTCGCTCTATTTTACACAGGCATGATATCGCGTTGATCTATCTAGACATCATGATGCCTGACATATTTGGCTATGACTTTGCTAAAGAAATTCACGCAC
>NZ_LWFH01000292.1:0-879 GCF_001635725.1 Oleiphilus sp. HI0066 | reverse complement strand
TTATAATGTGGAAGCCACTTGCCGAACGAATCAACTCAGAAGGTTGTCCCTTCACCAAGTTTGGCAGTACATCGGCCGCAATCGATGGCAATTCATTCTCTTTACGCCATCCAATAACACCACCATTTAATGCTTGGCGGCCATCAGAACGAGCAATCGCAACTTGTTGGAAGTCTGCCCCATTCTTTAGCTCTGCTAACACGGCATCGGCACGTTCTTGCGCAGCTTCTTCTTGTTCAGGCGTAGCATCCTCAGGAACTGAAATCAGAATATGACCGATATAGTATTCTGTTCCTGAACGTTCACGTGCCTCACTGGAACTCAAGAAGTTATTAATTTCCTGCTCTGTCACGCGGACGCGACGATCAACCTCACGCTGCTGCACACGCGACACGAGCATTTCACGACGAATTTGCTCTCGCGCTGCGACATAGGTTTCACCCTCTTTCGCCAGTTGTTGTTGGAATTGCTGTAGGGTCATACCGCTTGAGCTTGCGATGTTGACTAAGGTCTCGTTGAGCTGTGCATCGCTCACACGAATACCTGCTAAGTCAGCTTTTTGAAGCTGGATGCTTTCTAGAATAAGCTGCTCTAGTACTCTTTGATTCATGATTTCTTGTGGAGGTAAACGGGTACCCTGCGCCTGCAAGCGTTGCGTAATTTGGCGCAGTCGTTGTTTTAGTTCTGATTCCATGACGATGTCATCGTCAACAATCACAAGTACACGATCTAGTAGCTCCGGTTCATCGTTTGCATGCACGATATTCGGCATCATTACAGCAAGCGTCAACATTAGAGCGATACTTTGCTGCCACTTCATTTTGATCAATCCAAACATAGTTTTACCTTAATTAATCTCGTCTTCTCGGCGTTGATACC
>NZ_LWFH01000291.1:0-12024 GCF_001635725.1 Oleiphilus sp. HI0066 | reverse complement strand
AGAGAAAGTTAGTTATATAAAACTATGTAAAACAACAAGATAATTGATGTATAGAAGAAACAAAGCATGGACCAGCAAGTGAAATTGTGCGTAATAGGCCAAGGCTACGTCGGCCTTCCGCTAGCAGTAGAATTTGGAAAACTTTACCCAACTATCGGTTTTGATATTAAAGAAGACCGAATCAGAGAACTCCAATCAGGCATCGACAGTACGCTTGAGTGCTCAAAAGAAGAACTCGCAGAATCAACGCAGTTAAGCTTCAGCACAAAGCTTGAAGACATCGCAGAAGCGAATGTTTATATCGTCACCGTTCCAACGCCGATCGACGACTATAAGACGCCAAACCTAACACCATTGATCAAGGCCAGTGAAATGCTGGGCAAGGTCGTTAAGCAAGGCGACTATGTCATTTACGAGTCAACCGTATACCCTGGCGCTACAGAAGAAGATTGCATCCCGTTGATCGAAGCTCGCTCGGGACTAAAACTCAACGAAGACTTTTTCGCGGGCTACAGCCCTGAGCGTATCAACCCAGGCGACAAAGAACACCGCGTCACCAATATCCTAAAAGTGACTTCTGGCTCAACCCCAGAAGCTGCTGAATACATCGATCAACTTTATGCCAGCATCATCACAGCGGGCACACACAAAGCGAGTTCAATTCGTGTAGCAGAAGCCGCAAAAGTCATCGAGAACACGCAACGTGATGTAAACATTGCGTTAGTCAACGAGCTATCATTGATCTTCGATAAGATGGGCATCGATACCTTAGAAGTTCTTGAGGCCGCCGGAACCAAATGGAACTTCCTGCCTTTCCGCCCTGGTTTGGTAGGCGGCCACTGTATTGGTGTTGACCCGTATTACTTAACCTACAAGGCGCAATCGATCGGTTATCACCCTGAAATGATTCTTTCGGGTCGCCGTATTAATGACAACATGTCAGGTCACATTGCTGAAAAAGTATTGCGATTAATGACCGAAAAGAAGATCCAGATGGTCGATGCAAATATCTTGGTACTCGGTTTGACCTTCAAAGAAAACTGTCCAGATATCCGAAACACCAAAGTCATTGACGTCATCAAAGATCTCGACGATTTTCATGCCAACATAGATGTCTATGACCCATGGGCGGATGCCTTAGAAGTAAAAGATGAGTATGACATCGATCTTGTGAGCACCCTCGAAAACGGAAAGTATGACGCCGTGATTGCCTGCGTATCACACGACCAGATCAAATCGATGAGCACAAGTGAACTCAAAGCAGTCTGTAAGCCTAACCATGTTATCTACGACGTGAAACATATCTTTGATAAAGATATCGTTGATGGACGTTTGTAGTTAGCGACAAATAGTTAGCAACAAACAAGCAACAAATATTGGGGTCAACCAAATATTGGGGTCAGAGTAAATATACTCTGACCCCAAATTTCTTTAAGCTAGCCATATGGCTTCGATCAATACCCACTACATTCTCAGCGCTCTCGGCGGCGCAAAAAAAAGAGGCATCGACTCACAGTCGTTACTCAACGAAGCCGGCATTGATCAATCAAAATTAAGCCATCCAAACTCTCGTTTTGACGTTCAACAAGTTGCGCTGCTGTATGACGGAATCGCCAAGCGCCTGAACGATGAATTTATGGGATTTACTGAACACCCAATCAAAGTCGGCACCTTTGAACTGATGACCGACTGGGTAAGCACCGCCCATACCTTACGCGAACTCTACGAACGCGCCATACGCTTCTACAATCAGATCACCGACGAACTACAAATGTCGCTTGAGATTCAAGGCGAGCACGTCTATCTCACAACAGAACTCCGCCAGCCAGAATTAGATTTCGAACACTTTTATATCGAGTACTGGCACGTCATCTGGCATCGCTTTGGATGCTGGTATATCGATCAACCCATCAAACTGGTCAGCGCTTATATCAATTACGACCCGATTGATCCGATCGAGTTTTCACTTTTATTTCGCTGCCCAACAAACTTCAAAAGCAAGTTCAATCGGCTCGTTTTCCATCGATCATACCTCAACATGCCACTCATCAAGACGCCAACTGATCTGCGTAATTTCTTAAAAAATGCTCCTGTAGATTTGCTAACTATCCCCGGTGAAGACACCAGTATTTCGGCGAAAGCACGACAACTCATCGAACCTCGTCAATTACGCAAAGAAGACCGTTTATCGCTCCTAAATAGCAGAGAGCTTTCAGAAAAACTGGGCATGAGCGAGCCCACCTTACGCCGAAAATTAAGCGCTGAAGGCAGCTCCATTCAGAGCATAAAAAATGACGTTCGCTTCAAACTTGCGAAACAACAACTCAAAGCCACGAATTTCAGCATTGCAGACATCGCATTACAGTTAGGATTTAGCGAGTCACGAGCATTCTCGCGCGCATTTAAACAATGGTCAGGGCTTAACCCTCAAGATTATCGCGATACACGCAGCCCACATTAGATAAAACAAAAAATGACCAATCACAGATTTTTTGATCGTTTATGTCTATTGATCAAATATTAATATGTCTACGAATCGACATTAAAAATCATCAAAACCATAAAATTCAATAACTTAATTATAATTATCGACCATTTTAATCAAAAGACATAGTTTCACTTTCGAGTCACATCAACTTATTATCCACGCCATAAAAATGAACATCGCCCAGTGCGACCAACGCAAACCCAACATAGTTTTCGGCTTATGAATGACACGATACCGTCTATTTCTTTAGACAATCCCTTCGATAAAACAGAAGAATTGAAGTTCAAAACCCCAGGCCAAACCACCTATCAACCTGGCCCCTATGAGGACAGTTTGCGTAAAGGCTGGGAACTCATCAAACGTCCTAAAAAAGCTGCTGGAGTAAAAGCGATCAGCCGCCAGCACGCCAAAGGGCGAATGACAATATGGGAACGTATTTCAGTACTCACTGATGAAGAGCCAACCATACTCTTCCAAAACTGGGGCCCGAACCTGGACGGAGCGTCTTTAGTCACAGCAATCATCAAAATAGATGGTCGCGACGTCGCATTGTATGGCCACGACTTCACAATCCGCGCAGGCTCAATGGATGCTACCAACGGTAAAAAGCTAGCACGCTTAATCGAATTAGCAGGCAAACGAAAAATCCCTTTAGTTGGCCTAAACGATAGCGCCGGCGCTTATGTTCCTGCAGGTGTTGGCGGTCTGGATGGATATGCCGAAGCCTTCACCGCGCTGCGAAAAATCAGCGGTGTGGTACCTAGCATCATGTGCATGTTCGGATTTAATGCCGGCGGCGGCTCATATCTCCCTCGCCAAGGCAGCTTTATGATTCAACCGAAAAACACCTTTTTTGGACTCACGGGCCCAGGTGTTGTGAAAAGCGTATTGGGTGAAGACGTAACACCTGACGAGTTGGGAGGCCCGGGTGTTCACAGCCAAACAGGGGTTACTGACTTTGTCGTTGAAGATGAAGTAGCAGCTCTCAAGAAAGTAAAAGAAATTCTTAAATACATCCCGAGTAACAATAGCGAACTCGCACCGCACCAGCCAACGTCTGATGCGGTGAAGCGTGAGACGTGGGACATCGACATCCTGCTGAAGAAGGCCTTTAACAGCCCAAGCGGTTTTAACACTCCACTTGATGTCAGCATCATTATTCAAGAATTATGCGATCACGGCGACTTCCTTGAGATTCAACCTGATCGAGCGCGCAATACCATTACTGCGCTTGGAAGAATGGACGGCAACGTGATTGGTTTTGTCGCGAACAACAGTGCAGTTGCCTCGGGACAAATAGATATTGCCGCGGCCTATAAAAACGCACGTTTTATTCGCTTCTGTAATCTTTACAACATTCCAGTCATCTTCATGGAAGACACCACAGGCTTCTTACCTGGGCGCGAACAAGAGTCGATGGGTATCGTACAGGCAGGTCGCGCGATGCTAGATGCGATTGTTGATTTGCGCACCCCGCGCTTCTTAGTGATCCTACGCAATGCCTTTGGTGGTGCATATGCCTCTTATAACAACTATCCAACCGGTGCAGATTTCGTTATTGCTCTGCCATCCACGCGCGCAGCTGTGATGGGGCCAGCCGGTGTCGAGTTCGTTTACAAGAAGGAGCTTCGTGCTATCCGCGCAGCCGTAAAATCTGGAGACGAAAGTGCCGAATGGGGTGCAGAGCAAGAAGCCATTCTGGCGAAACGCTACGAAGACGAATTGATGAATCCAAACGAAGCCTTGAGCCTTGGATCGATCTCTCAAATTGTCATGCCCAAAGACCTGAGAAAAGTACTCTGTGAAAACATGAGCTTCCACCTTCGCCACTACAATGCTGAACCTATGCGATCTGTTCAGCGCGAATTTTTCTAATCGGTCTCTGGAATAGGTTTCAACACATGACTAATGCAACGACTACCAACCATTATTTAAATAATGCACTTATCCATGAAGATCGACGTCTAAAAAAATCGTCCTCAAAATGGGTACGCAGCTTTGATTGCCGTAAACTTCGCCCATTGATCATTTGCCGTGGCCCGATCAGAAAAGAAGCCATGGATGTATTTACAGAAATGGGCATTGATGTCTTCGGTATTTTATTGTCCGAGAAAGACAGCGTCGTATATCAGAATGCCCTCGCTCCTGAGTTACGTCAGTTGGAAGATTCTTCTCGCGTTCACCGAGTACCCGACTATACCGGTGCCGATAAAGCTGAGCGCGAAGCACGTATTCAGCAAATCATTCAAATAGCGCACGAAAACGACTACAACGCGATCTTTGCCGGTTATGGTTTTATGGCCGAAGACGAAACTATGGTCGCCGCGATGGAGAGCGCAGGCCTCACGTTCATTGGCCCATGTTCGCGTACCGTACACGATGCGGGCTTGAAGGACGAAGCGAAGCGCACTGCACTCAAAGTTGGGGTTAGCGTGACGCCGGGTATTGATAACGCAACAGCCATTACCCTATTGAAAAAACATCCTGACGAAGCTGCGCTATTGGCACTCTGCGAACAAGAAGCGCTAAATGTAGACGTTGCTGTGCTCAAGCAAACTGAGTCGATGGAAGACAAAGCTGACCTAGTACTTGCAGCAGGCTACAAAAAAGGCATCGACCTATATACCGTTGAAGAACTTCAGCAAACCATCGCCGAACAAGTCGTTGAGATCGGTAAAAAGTTTCCAGAAAACCGCATACGCTTAAAAGCCATTGGCGGCGGTGGAGGTAAAGGTCAGCGCATACTACCAAGCCCTTCTTCATTTAAAGGCAGCCAAGAAAAACGCCTACAGGCGGTTTCAGAAAGTGCCCCAGGACTGGTACTTGAAATACTGAACGAAGTAAAAGCCACTGGCGTTGGCGATAACAAAAACGTGCTTATTGAGCTCAATATCGAAACGACTCGCCACCAAGAAATCCAAGTAATTGGTAACGGCGAATGGACGCTAGCCTTAGGCGGCCGCGATTGCTCTTTACAGATGCATGAGCAAAAGCTTCTCGAAGTTTCTGTAACCACCGAAGACTTACAGAATGCATTAGCGCAGGCCGTAAAAGATGGTCGCGATTCTGAAGTGAAAGTACTCAGCCAAGACATACTGACGCTCGAAGCAATGGAACAAGAAGCCGAACGTTTTGGCGAAGCAGTTGGGCTTGATAACGTATCAACCTTCGAATGTATTGTTGATCGAGACAAGCACTTTTTCATGGAGATGAACACGCGTATTCAGGTAGAACATCGCGTCACAGAACTCTGCTATAGCTTGCGTTTCACCAACCCTGATAACGAGGAAGAAAGCTTCATCGTGAAGTCTCTCGTCGAAGCGATGGTGCTTTTAGCAACGCATGGCAAACGCCTTCCAAAACCAGAACGTGTTCCACGTTTCAATGCATCAGTCGAAGCACGTTTGAACGCTACCAATGACGCACTAGCACCACATGCTGGGGGCATCATCAAATATTGGTCGGACCCTCTCGAAGGAGAAATTCGTGACGACCAAGGTATTAGTCGGCACAACCCTGATACCAATGTTTTCATGAGCTACCACTTAGCTGGCGCATATGACTCTAATGTTGCGTTGCTACTAACGGTTGGCGATGCACGTCTTGATAGCTATCAGAAAATGGCTGAAACCTTACGCGTAACGAAACTCGAGGGCAAAGATCTATCTACGAACCTTGAGTTCCATTACGGCTTAGTGAATTGGTTTATTGGCAACAATATCAATGCGCGCCCCACTACCCGTTTTATTGTTCCCTACCTCACCGCTGTAGGCCAATTGAAACAGGTTGCCAACGACCTCGACGTTGATCAGGCCTACCAAGCGATCATCAAAAAAGTTCTGAACGAGCAACCAGAGCAGGCAAAAGACATTCAAGCCACCGCTGAACGCAAAGCACTGCTTCTTACACGCGCAGTGAAACAACTGTTTAGCAACCCTCACGTTCTTTCGGGATGGCTAAGCATCCATAAAGACAGCTTTACACAAAGCGCAAAAGGCAAACTGTCTTGGCAAAGAAACCCTATTCACGTCTTAGACGAAACTTACCACTATCTGAATATGGACTTCACGCCAGAAAACCCTGCTGCACGTATGATCTGGGATCATGACAACGAAGTTCTGCAAGCCGCTACCGACTTCTACAAACAAGTTGAAGACATCATCGGTACAAATGATTTTGTCGAGCTTGATAAAGCACTCAAGGCCGCAAGAGCTCCAAAAGGTCTTGGTAAAGAGCAGTGGTCAGCAATTAAAGCGGCGCACGCCGGTTATCAGCTCGGCAACGACGTCATGCTATTGCTCGCGCATGTCGCATACAGCACTGAGTTCTATAATTTGAGTGTGAATGACGACCTAAGTATCCATATTCCAGATACGCTTTCTGATCCCGATCTTCAGGATGCAATGGCGAAGGTTCTTGTTCCTCCTCCAAAAGCGAAGAGTGATGAGATCCTTGCTCCTTCAGGCGGGATGTTCTATGCCTGTGAAGCACCGGGGTTACCAGCGTTTATTGAAGAGGGCCAGCACTTCGAAGCAGGACAACCGCTATTCATTGTTGAGGTCATGAAAATGTTCAACAAAGTGAACGCTCCTTTTGCTGGCATTATTGAAAAATGCCTCATCGAACGCGATGGAGAAATCATCAAGAAAGGGCAACCAATCTTCAAGATCGTGCCAGATGAAAAAATCGAAACACTCACTGATGAGCAGATCAAACAGATCAAAGCCCAAGCGTGTTCCGTATTCTTGGATAGAATTTAAAACACTAAATAACTGTTCAACTGGGGTCAGCGCTAATGCGCTCTGACCCCATTATCAAACGAGAGAGAACATGATTACTGGTTTAGATCACATAGCTATTGCAGTACCTGATTTACAGAAAGCAATTCAACGCTTTGCTGAAGACTTTGGCTTGGATTTCAAAGGCCAAGAAGATGTTGAGTCCGCCCTGACTAGCACGGCATTTTTCCCTTTAGACAAAACAAGCATTGAGCTTGTGCACCCACTGAATGGACAAGGACCGATCCAGAAGTATATCGACAAAAAAGGCGGGGGCATGCATCACCTATGCTTTCGAAGCGATGACATCGACTCTGACATCGAACGCCTCAAAGCAAAGGGTTATGAGTTCTTGTCAGATGCGCCATCACTGGGTGCACACAACTGCCGAGTTATCTTCATTCACCCTAAAAGCTGCGATGGCGTTTTGGTTGAATTGAATCAGCCGATGTAGTTTTAATAAATTGGGGTCAGCATAAAAGTACTCTGACCCCAGTTGTGAAAATTTTATCGACGCATTAAGCCCGTCGATTGCGAAGCAATCCGGGTCGCCTTTGGGGTGTCGAGGTCTTTGGCGACACAAAGACCCCGACTCGTCATCAGACGAAAACCAAAGTTAGTTTAAGCACTAGAGTTAAATTATGACTGAAAAGAAAACGCTCAAACTCGACGAGTGGGAAGCCCTCGCTACCAAACAAATGAAAGGCATGACTCCAGAAGAAATGACTTGGATGTCACCTGAAGGCGTTCCCGTAAAAGTACTCTATACGGCCGACGACACGAAGGGTCTTGAGCATATCGACTCGTTACCTGGCATGGCGCCCTACATGCGAGGCCCTATGGCCACAATGTATGCCGGTCGTCCTTGGACCATTCGTCAATACGCAGGCTTCTCGACTGCTGAAGAATCTAACGCTTTCTATCGTAAAAACTTAGCCGCTGGCGCACAAGGTGTGTCGGTTGCGTTTGATCTAGCTACGCATCGAGGTTATGACTCTGACCATCCTCGCGTTACGGGCGATGTAGGCAAGGCAGGCGTCGCCATCGACTCAGTCGAAGACATGAAAATCCTCTTCGATGGCATTCCCTTAGATAAAGTTTCTGTCTCGATGACCATGAATGGCGCGGTGCTTCCGGTGCTCGCTAACTATATCGTTGCTGCGGAAGAACAAGGCGTTTCTCAAGAACAGCTTGCTGGCACCATTCAGAACGACATTCTGAAAGAATTCATGGTTCGTAATACCTATATTTACCCGCCAAGCCCTTCAATGAAAATTATTGGCGATATCATTGGGTATACGTCTGAGAACATGCCACGCTTTAACAGCATCTCTATCTCTGGCTACCACATTCAAGAAGCTGGTGCGGACGCTGCTTTAGAACTTGCATACACGTTAAGCGATGGTCGTGAGTATGTTCGCACTGCGATTAACGCAGGCCTTGATGTTGACAAGTTTGCGCCACGCTTATCTTTCTTCTGGGGCATTAGCATGAACCTCTACATGGAGATAGCTAAGCTACGAGCAGGTCGTTTATTGTGGCATCGCATCATGCAAGAGTTTTCGCCAAGCAATCCAAAATCATCGATGCTACGCACACACTCTCAAACATCTGGTTGGTCGCTCACCGAACAAGACCCGTATAACAATGTGATTCGCACAACTATCGAAGCGATGGCTGCAGTATTTGGCGGCACACAATCTCTTCATACCAATGCGCTTGATGAAGCGGTCGCACTTCCGACAGAATTCTCTGCTCGCATTGCCCGCAACACCCAGATCATCATTCAAGAAGAGACAGGCATTACTCAAGTAGCTGACCCTTGGGGTGGTTCTTACATGATGGAGTCGCTCACACAACAAATTGCGGATAAAGCATGGGCTCTGATCGAAGAAATTGAAGAAAGCGGTGGTATGGCTAAAGCGATTGAGCAAGGCCTACCTAAAATGCGCATAGAAGAAAGCGCAGCTAAAAAGCAAGCACGCATCGACCGTGGCGAAGATGTCATTGTAGGCGTTAATAAATATCAACTTGCGGAAGAAGAAGAGCTAGATATTTTAGAGGTCGACAACCTTGCAGTGCGCGAATCACAAATCAAAGGCCTTGAGAAAATCAAAGCAGAGCGTGACAATGACGCCGTCAAAGCTGCACTTAATGCCCTCACATCTGCAGCAAAAACCGGTGACGGAAACCTACTTGCTTTAAGCGTCGCAGCTGCTCGTTTACGAGCCACTGTTGGTGAAATTTCTGACGCATTAGAAGAAATATATGGTCGTTACCAAGCTCAAGCTCGAACCATCAGCGGCGTATATGGCGCAGCGTATGATGAAGACAAGGACTGGAATTTGATTAAAGACGATATCGCAACGTTTGAAGCGCAACATGGTCGTCGACCTCGTATGCTCGTTTGTAAGATGGGCCAAGATGGACATGACCGCGGCGCCAAGGTGATCGCAACTGCATTTGCTGATGTTGGCTTCGACATAGATTTAAGCCCCATGTTCTCGACACCTGAAGAAGTCGCAAAACAAGCCATCGAAAACGACGTGCACGTAATCGGCGTAAGCTCGCAAGCGGCAGGCCACAAAACACTCGTTCCAGGGCTAATTCAAGCATTAAAAGAGCAAGGCGCTGAAGACATCAAAGTCGTCGCTGGCGGCGTGATTCCGAAGCAAGACTACCAAGTATTGTATGACGCAGGAGTGGTTGGTATTTTTGGGCCAGGGACGCCGATTCCACAGTCTGCACGCGAAGTTCTTGACGCTATTAATCAGGCTAATGCAGGTTAATTCATGACTGCTCTTGCGCCGATAAAGAAATTATTAGACGGACTCGTTCAGAATACCTCTGATCCAGTTCGTCGGCGCAGCCTCGCAAAATCTATTACCCTAATTGAAAGCACCAAAGCCACGCATCAAGAACAAGCACAAGCACTGTTAAACCAAGCCTTACCTTACTCGGGGAAAGCTAAGAGAATAGGCATTAGCGGCACACCCGGTGTTGGAAAGTCGACCTTTATTGAAGCTTTCGGACTTTATTTAATTGAACAAGGTCTGCGTGTTGCAGTGCTTGCTGTCGATCCGAGCTCACCTATTCGTGGTGGTAGCATTCTTGGTGATAAAACCCGCATGGAAGAGCTCTCACGCGCGGATAACGCCTTTATTCGACCAAGCCCCTCAGCGGGAGCTTTAGGCGGCGTTGCTCAAAAAACACGAGAAAGCATGATCTTGTGTGAAGCCGCAGGCTTTGATGTCATTCTCGTTGAAACCGTTGGCGTTGGCCAATCTGAGTATGAAGTCGCATCGATGGTCGATTTCTTTATGGTGCTCATGCAGCCAAATTCAGGCGACGAATTACAAGGCATCAAACGTGGCATTATGGAACTAGCGGACGCTTTGATCATTAACAAAGCAGATGGCGATAGTCTGCATCAAGCTGAGCGCACAAAACAACATTGCCAGAATGCCTTACATCTGATGCGAAGTTCTGAAGAATGGGAGCCTCAAGCCCTGACTTGCTCATCGATTGAGAACAGAGGGATTACAGAAATATGGGCTTTGCTGACAGACTACTTTTCTTCTAATCAGGCTATCCTCGAAACAAAGCGTCAGCAGCAAAACGAAAAATGGTTGGACAGGCTCATCACAGAGCAGCTTCGACACGCTTTTGAGACCCATCAAGCCGTTCAAGAATCGCTCCCTCAACTGCAGGAACAAGTAATTTCAGGGAAACTCACTGCTTACGACGCAGCAAAAACCTTGATAGCACGCTTCAACGAACCACAATCATAAATTGAGCCAAAGCCTTACTGGCAGGCGTGGCGCAATCTACCTTGATCATTAAGCTGCGGTGTTATTACCGAGTTGATCTCCGTGAATTTTGTTTACCAGTAAGCCAAATAAAGCTGCTGTGACAAACATAATGACGCTATAAATAGCAGCTGGCGCGGCCATCACCCCGTTATTCAAAAGCATTGGAGACAAGGCAATGGCTATCGCCAAAGTACCATTGTGAACACCAATCTCCATACCAATCGCAATGCTCTGACGGAGCTCCAGCTTCAACAAGCGAGGCACGCCGTAACCAACGCCCAAACTAATCAGATTAAACGCTAGTGCTGCTGCACCAACAATCGCAAAGTACTGAGTAAACTGCTCCCAACTTTCCATCACGGCAACCACAACAACCAAGGCTAAGAATAGTGCCGACATAATCTTAACTGGCTTTTCCATGACCTCAGCAAAGCCTTTTCTAAAGCGCCGAATCGTCATCCCAATGCCGATCGGAATCAACACAATCGCAAAAACCTGAAGTACCTTAGAGAATTGTAAGCCGACACTACCTTGCTCGCTCATGAAGTAAAACAAACTCAAATTCACAATGATTGGCAGCGTAACAATGCATAGAACAGAGTTAATGGCGGTGAGCGTCACATTCAAAGCCACATCGCCATGCGCAAGATGACTAAATAAATTAGCACTGGTCCCCCCTGGGGATGCCGCGAGCAACATTAGCCCAACCGCCAATTCTGGAGGAAGAGCAAATGCGATGACCAAACCAAAGCATGCGATTGGCAAAATAATAGCCTGACAAAATAAGCCTATTAGCACCGGCTTTGGCATTTTAAAGATGCGGGTAAAGTCAGAAATCGTTAAGGACAAACCCAGCCCAAGCATAATAATGCCGAGACTAGCAGGAAGGAAAATCGTAAGGATTGGTGTTGAATTCATGGAAAGCTCGTCTGTTGTTATTGTTAAG
>NZ_LWFH01000290.1:0-566 GCF_001635725.1 Oleiphilus sp. HI0066 | reverse complement strand
GCCAGCTTTAGAAATACTGGGGAAATTGAGCANCTTGCGGGCTGCGATAGGCTTACTATTAGCCCGCAATTATTAGAAGAGTTATCAAACGATACAGCCCCACTGGAACAAAAGTTGTTTACTAAATCAACAGAAACGACCACGACTCCTTATTCAGAATCACAATTCCGCTGGGGGTTGAACGCCAGCGCTATGGCAACAGAAAAGCTTGCCGAGGGCATTAGAAATTTCGCTGTTGATCAGCTGAAGCTCGAACAAATACTCAAAGGGTGAGCACTAGATGATATCAAAGCTAAAAGCTTTTTTTACTGAACTCGCTACACAAACGAATCCTGAAGTTAAGCAAAGCTCCATAGAGCTATGCTGTTTTAGCCTAATGTGTATCATCGCTAATATCGACAATGACTTTGATGAAAATGAACGAATCACAATCAAAGAGCTTGGCAAAGAACTTTTTAGCCTAGACGATGCAACCATTTCAGATATCATCAAAGATGCTGAGCAATCAGCGCATGACTCAACTTCTTTGCACCAATTTACCTCAACCATTCACGAGCATCTGCAAG
>NZ_LWFH01000289.1:0-1357 GCF_001635725.1 Oleiphilus sp. HI0066 | reverse complement strand
AAGCGCTGCAGCAACTCAAATATTGTTGATTTACCAGCACCAGATGGCCCAACTAGCGCCACGCGCTCCCCTTCTCGAATACTAAAGCTGACTTTATCTAAAGCTTTTACTTGAGGTCTAGCGGGGTATGAAAAAGTAACGCCATCAAATTGAATCACTGAAGCATTACTCGCCGGAAACATATCAGTACCCGACTGATAAGGAATAAGCGACTCCACAGACAGCAACTCCAAAAGGCGCTCTGTCGCACCAACGGCGCGTTGCAATTCACCATATACCTCGGAGATCGTCGCCACAGCACCGGCCATCATCAAGGCATAAAAAATAAAAGCTGCCAATTCACCACCGGTCATCTCACCGGCCAGCATGTCACTGCCGCCAACCCATATCAGAGAACTTATCGCTACAAACACCAGCAGTATCACTGTCGCAATCAGAAGCGCTCGCTGACGAATACGTTTTCGCGCGACGGAAAAAGCGAGTTCGACTTCTTTATCAAAGGCCGCACGCTCATAATTTTCACGCGTAAAACCCTGCACCGTTTTTATGTTGCGTACAATCTCACCTGCATAAGAGCCAACGTCTGCAATCGAATCTTGGCTAGCACGCGACAATTTTCGAACACGTCTGCCAAACATCAGAATAGGTAGCAAAACAAGTGGCACACCAACCAACACCAACAAGCTCAACTTCAAGTTGGTATAGAGCAACAGAATAAGTGAGCCAACAAAAGTGAGTGCGCTGCGCAGCGCCATCGAAAAAGAAGAGCCAATAATATTTTGCAGCAAACTGGTATCAGTCGTGAGACGAGACATGATCTCGCCACTACGATTCTCTTCAAAATAGGACGGATGTAATGATACTAAGTGTGAAAATACAGCAGATCGCAAATCTGCTGTCACGCGCTCCCCTAACCAAGAGACCAAATAAAATCGCGCATAGGTACCAACAGCCATCAATAGCGATAGCAAAAATACAAGCTGCACTGTATCGGACAAACCATCTAGAGAGTTAGCCACCAAGCCATCATCGACCAATAGGCGCACACCCTGCCCTATTGATAAGGTAATCGCTGCGGTAAAAATTAACGCGATACTGGCACCAACTAATGTCCACTTGTAGGGACGCATAAAGGCCCATAATTTAAGTAAGACACTCAATGACTTCTTCGGTGCTTTTTGGTTTGCCATATAAAAATTTGCTTAGAGACGATTAGGAAGAAAAGAATAGTACGAAGATAGTTGAAGGATGGGAACACAAATAAAAAAGCGGGCGCACTCAGGGTTGTATGTACGCCCGAACTACTGAACTCATAAACATCTAACCTTATAGCATCAATTCATCCATATCATGCTCA
>NZ_LWFH01000288.1:0-863 GCF_001635725.1 Oleiphilus sp. HI0066 | reverse complement strand
TTTGAATAAATGCCCAATGCTCGCGCCAGCGTCAATGATTAAGGTCATTCCCGAAGAGCGTTTAAAGGCTTGGGGGATGGATCTCGATCTTATGAGAGAGCATGTGAAGCTTCTTAAAGCAGATATGTCGGCTTTTTCGCATGTTAGGGAGGTGTTTGTTGCTGATGAAGATAGAGCTCAGCCCACCGATCCAGATTTGATGATCTATTCTGGAGGTTTTTTCTCGCCGCAAGACAAGGCGCAATTGACGAGCCTCCGAAATATGCCGCCAGAAGAACTCGAAGATGCTCAGTTTGCCTTTCAGGATTCACGTCTTGATGAGATGCTATTTAGATATAAGGCACGAAACTATCCAGAGGTATTAAATTCTGAAGAGCGAGAGAAGTGGAGTCAACATTGTATGGCTAGGCTTCTTGGCGGTGAAAACGGATATTTGAACTTTGATGCATTTGCGAAAGATTTACAGGCGGCTGCTCAAGGAGTTGAGCATGGCTCTGACAAAGCATTTTTATTGGAAGAGATCCAATTGTATGCAGAGTCAATCTATCCTTATTGAATATTCCCCGTCTTTTTATACGACATAGTGACGGCATACGTATAAAGGATTTCGTAGTCGGATTCTGGTGGTCTAGGGTATGGACTTGCGTTATACGCTGCCGTCGTCGCAATGCGCTCAATAGGTATATTCGCGCTTTTGTTTTTGATCGAGGCCGACTTGATCGCTCCATTTTCAAATAGCTTTATTTCAATTGTGAAGTCGATCCGTGGAATGTCGACGTTCTGCATGAATTGATGTAGCTGAGTGTAAAGTTCTCGGTCCAGTAAATGCTGCAGCAATGCCTGTTCATATTCGGTCATAACAG
>NZ_LWFH01000287.1:0-691 GCF_001635725.1 Oleiphilus sp. HI0066 | reverse complement strand
AGAGCAAGTGGTGTTGTAAGCCAGGAATTTGCAACGCAAGTCGTTCGAGCTTCAAATATTTGATAGCACAAAGGCTAGATGTCCCAAGCGCAATCACACTAGAGGGATGCGAATTTTGGTGCAGCGCATCTAGTCCGAAAAGTTCACCTGGAAGATGGAAGCTTGCGATATGCTCCGAACCTTGGCCATCATTGAGCACAGTTTTGAACATGCCTGATTTAACCGCATAGACATACTAAAAATTTTGACCTTCTGAGTAGACGCGTTCACCTTCATGGTAAACCCTTCCCGCATCAACAATTTCTTCTAGCGATGCCATCTGAGCAGGATTCACACCTACTGGTAAACACAACTTTCCAAGCGCACATTCACCACGTTTCAAGTCGCTAATCGTAGCTAGTCTTATTCCCTGATCCATAACCGCTCGTTTTTATTTATACTGTTTTACTGTATCGAGGTATTTCAACATTCTGTTGTTCTCCTCTTGCCAAATAATGATCAAACGTCATCGCAATATTTCTTAAAAATACGCGACCAAGTTCGGTCACTTGGATGCCGTCATTGTTTAACAGCACCAAGTCATCTTTGACAAACTGAGATAGATTTTCTAAATCTCGTTTAAAATATGTATCGAAGTCAATCAAATGTTCGTTACCAAATGCAGCCTTGCTAATAAATTCACCGCACATAA
>NZ_LWFH01000286.1:0-1120 GCF_001635725.1 Oleiphilus sp. HI0066 | reverse complement strand
GATCATACTTGCGATTTTTGGTTGCATTACAAAGTTGATCCACTTGTATGCCGCGTCTTCTGCTTTGGTTTTACGTGGCAGCACAAAGGTATCGATCCAGCCGAGTGCACCAGAAGTTGGTGCAACGAAAGTAACGTTAGGTAGCTCTTTGTTTAGCTTCCAACCGCCTGTATCCCACGCCATTGCTGCAGTCGCTTCTCCAGAGCGGAGGAGATTCATGAGTGCATCACCTCCAGACCAGTACGTTTTAACATNGGCTTTACAAGAGATGAGCTTGTCAGTGACTTGATTGATGATGTCTTGGTATTTAGCTGTGTCGCCATATGCAGCAAATGGATCTAAGCCCATAGAGAAAGCAAAGCCAATCAGGGTAGGGCGCTTCAAACGATAAGAAACTTTACCCGCAACATCCGCGCTACATAGGTCCGCATAGTCTTTAACGCTTGCTGCCATTTTTGTATCAAGAACTAAGCCGCTAGTACCCCAAATATGCGGCACACCGTATACATCTCCGTCGAACATCGTGGTATTTTTTGTCGCTTCGAGCATGGAATCGATAAACAAGCTATTGTCGATTTTGCTCAAGTCAATCGGCTTGTAGATATCAAACTCCGCTTGCGCACCTGAAATACGATCTTGGCTTGGTTGCGCAAGGTCGAAACCAGATCCACCTGTCGCACGCAGTTTAGAAATCATATCTTCGTTGTTTGACTTAGTTACCTCAACGTCAATGCCAGTTTCGGCTTTAAATTGTGCGATAACTTCATCTGGAGCATATCCGCCCCAAGTTAAGAGCCGAAGCGTTTCCGCACTTGCGAATTGCGACGCTCCAAGCAAGATGGCTGCAGATACTGCACCAGTGGTAAGTTTCTTTATTGCTTTCATTCTGGATATTACCCCTTTTTATCGTATTGATTGCAGCCTCAATCGGTTGCTAGTAAAGACGACGCATCCGTGTTGGGAGGTTTCCCTATACAGCATAAGACACAAATGAAGCGTCGTGCCGAACTATAGTCGATAACATAGACAGTTTTGTGACAGCGAAAATGCGGTGATAAAATTATTGGAAAAGATTATTACTTGTGGAGTTCGTGACTATTGGTAGTTTAATTCATCTGAA
>NZ_LWFH01000285.1:0-655 GCF_001635725.1 Oleiphilus sp. HI0066 | reverse complement strand
TTTCTAATTGGTGTACTGGACGTAACTGAACCATCTGGATCTTACGCTCTTCAGCATTCGTCAAAGCATTCATGATTGGTGGCTGAAGCACAGGAACCAATGCCATGTATGAATATGCCGCAACAGCAATTGCACCCAATAAATGTGGCGCTAGAACGCTAGCAACATAAATCGACGTTGGGCCATCCGNACCACCGATAATACCGATCGCTGCAGCTTCGCCAATATTGAATTCCATTACGCCTGTCATGGTTAGAACCGCTGCACCTAGAACGGTACCAAAGATACCGAACTGCGCCGCTGCACCTAACAAGATCGTACGCGGGTTAGCAAGTAATGGACCGAAGTCAGTCATCGCACCAACACCCAAGAAGATCAAAAGAGGACCAACTGTACTACCAATAATAACGCTATAGAAGTTCGCCAACATGCCGTTAGCATAACCTGCATTCTTAGCGATTTGATCCGCAGCAAATACCGTAGATGCATTACCTTCTACATAAGCAGCTTTGAATGCCTTCAATGTTTCAGCAGTAATTTCTTGACCTGCTTCAAAAGGAATCTTCAGAACCTCTGAAAGAGCAAGCATAACGTCCGGCTTATGGAAGTGAATCGCGTTTTCCGCGGCAGTTAGTGCCAAGCCAGCTTCTGGGAT
>NZ_LWFH01000284.1:0-730 GCF_001635725.1 Oleiphilus sp. HI0066 | reverse complement strand
GAGAGGATTAGAGCCGCCGCTGAACAAGCAAGTCATACTTTGTAACTACGAAATGTTTGTCCAATTAAGCTGTGAGCACACTAAAGTTATTTCCTGGACCCGATAAGACGAAACATGATTGAACGAGACCCTCAAGGATTTCTAGTCAACCTTCACGATTGGAATGAAGATGTTGCTTTACAAATCGCTGAAGAAGAAGGCATCACGCTAAGCCCTGAGCATTGGGAAATCATCTTTTTATTGCGCAAATTCTATGAAGATTTTGAGCTCTCCCCAGCCATGCGCATTTTAGTTAAGACCGTGAAGCAACAGCTTGGCGAAAAGAAAGGCAATAGTATTTACCTGATGCAACTTTTCCCAGGAAGTCCCGCGAAATATGCAAGTAAAATAGCAGGCCTACCAAAGCCTACCAACTGCCTCTAACCTCATACAAATAAGGAAGTAGCTTATATGAGTAACGATGTCCGTATCCATGACAATATTAGACAAAGCGCAGAAGAGCATCCCTTTGCGCAATACGTGCGCATACTAGGCAAAGGCAAAAAAGGCAGCCGCTCTTTCACGTATGAAGAAGCATTAGATGCAATGACAATGGCGCTAAACGGCGAAGTAGAAGACATTCAGCTCGGCGCTTTTTTAATGCTTATTCGCGTCAAAGAAGAAACACCAGAAGAACTTGCTGGTTTCGTTCGTGCCGTTAAAAACGCTCTTGCTGCACCTGCACATATTA
>NZ_LWFH01000283.1:0-877 GCF_001635725.1 Oleiphilus sp. HI0066 | reverse complement strand
ATGACGGAAAGTTCTTGTGTTTAGTCGGTGAGCGCGAACATCTTATCTGCGTAGCGTTTTGAGAAAACTCGCCGTTCATTGTCATCAAATTGTACCGTGAACGTTTCCCCTTCTTCTTGAACGACACGACCTCTACCCATTGATTTATGTTCAATGATGTCCGCTTGCCAAATTGCTTGATCAAAGTTGCTCAAGGTTGGGCGCTCAGCCTTGCTAGGCGTGGTAAGCATAATTGAAAAAGTATCAGCGTATCTTTGCAAGGTCTTGCTTGCGAGCGTTTTAAGTTGTGCAGTGTTTTGTTGTCGCTCGATAGATCTCGCAATGTGCAGTGCTGACTCACTTTGCATTTCATGTAAAAAGCGTAGACCGTCTTTGCTGTCTGATTTAGGACATAGCATGAGGAGTGATTGCTTTGCTCTAGTCATGGCGACATAAATCAAGCGTCGCTCACTAGCGATATCTTGGGGGCTAATCTCTTTTCTGCCACTTGAACTGAAAAAGGTCGTTTCAGAAAGCCCAGGCAAAACTACATGCTCCCATTCCAGCCCTTTAGCGCGATGCATACTTGTAATGTGTATACCTTGAGCATGCTGGATTTGTGTTCTTTCTTCGAGCGCTGCGAGCTCATTTAACAAGGCGTTTGCGTTTTCTGTACGGCTTTCTGCCATAAAGGCCATCAGGTTTTTGACCGTCCTAACTTGCTCGTCACTAGCGTCTTGGCTTAGGCCACTCGTTTTTAGCTCATCAAAAAGCTTCGTTTCTTGTATGTATTGTTTGAACAGCTGTCTTGGAGGGTTTGTATTGTTCTCAAGAGATAAGCCTTTAGCGAAGCGCTCCAATTTGAGCTTTTGGAAGCGGCTTAAGTCGCTTGGAATCA
>NZ_LWFH01000282.1:0-543 GCF_001635725.1 Oleiphilus sp. HI0066 | reverse complement strand
ACAATTATGAGCTTGATGGTGGTTGGTCGCGTAGTACGTTGAATCGAGGCATGTTCCCAACCGCTGGTTGGCGCCAAGGTTTAAGCGCTTCGATTACTGTGCCGGGAAGCGATCTTTCATTTTACAAGGTTCGCTATAACTCTAATTTTTACGTTCCGCTAAGCAGTCAACACGACTTTGTTTTCCGTATGCGGAACGAGCTTGCTTATGGCGGGGCGTATGGTGACACAGATCAAATGCCATTTTATGAGCATTATTATGCCGGTGGTATCAACTCGGTAAGAGGGTATGAAAACAACTCTCTTGGTCCCAAGACAACTGAGCAGTTCCAGTTTGCGACAGCTGATCCATTTGGCGGTGATTTGCTAGTTGAAAATAGTTTTGAACTAATATTTCCATTGCCTTTTATCAAAGATCAAAGCTCCATGAGAATGGCATACTTTGTTGATACGGGTAATGTATTTGATACCGCACGAGGTTATGACTTTGCGTTTGAAGAAATTAGATGGTCAACTGGCTTAGCTTTGCAGTGGAATACATTTA
>NZ_LWFH01000281.1:0-535 GCF_001635725.1 Oleiphilus sp. HI0066 | reverse complement strand
TGGAAGGTAGTTGCTGGATTTGGAGCAATTGTCGCGTCCTGTTTGCCTGTTATGTGGCATTTTGTCATGCGTGATTACCAGAAGCAGCGTGTATTGACGTTTCTTGATCCCGAAAGCGACCCACTTGGAGCGGGTTGGAATATTATTCAATCAAAAACTGCGATTGGCTCAGGCGGTACTTGGGGTAAAGGCTGGCTTGAGGGTACGCAATCTCAGTTGAATTTTTTACCTGAAAGTCATACTGACTTTATCATTGCAGTGTGTGCGGAAGAGTTTGGCTTTGTCGGCGTTTTAGCTTTACTAGGCTTGTATTTGATGATCGTAGTTAGAGGTCTGTATATTGCCGTTAAAGCGCAAGATTCCTACAGCCGTCTGTTGGCAGGAAGTCTAATTCTGACGTTTTTTGTTTATGTCTTCGTCAACATCGGAATGGTGAGTGGAATTTTGCCAGTGGTTGGAGTTCCTTTGCCTTTGGTGAGTTACGGTGGCACCTCAGTAATTACTCTCATGGCAGCGTTCGGTGTAATTATGTCTA
>NZ_LWFH01000280.1:0-10143 GCF_001635725.1 Oleiphilus sp. HI0066 | reverse complement strand
CAGCGAGTTAGATCTCGCGACTCAGCATTACGTCAAGGCATTTGAACTTGACCAAAATGATCGTGAGTCGTTAATGAATGCTGCGCTTGTTCTTCAACAGTTGGAACGTTGGGAAGCATCTGAGGAGGTCATTGAGCGTTATATTGATGCGTTCGGTGTTGGTTATGAAGTACTTATCAGAAAGTCTGTCTGTCGCTACAGTTTATATGATTACGATGAAGCCGAAGCGTTGATTGAAAAAGCCGAACTGATTAATCCAGATCAGGTTATGACGCAATATTACAGAGCTCAGGTTTACGACAAAACAAATAGAAAGGTCGAGGCTGACAGACTGTTTAGTAATTTAATAGCGCAAGGGCATGAACCTTCAAAATTTTCACTTTCGTTGTTGTGTTTCAGCATTGGAGATTGGGATCGTGCATTTGAATTATATGAAAATCGTCCCGTTGCTTTGTGGCTGAAGCAGTATTGTGAGTCTAACGGTGCGTGTTATTGGGATGGAGCTTCTGATCTAAAGAATAAGCATGTATTGGTTTATGCAGAGCAAGGATTAGGTGATCAGATTCGTTATGCGTATTTCATAAAACGATTGGTGGCGGAGGCTAAGAAGGTCTCAATTATTTATGATGCGAGGCTTTACCCAGTTATTCAGCACATGTACCCAGATGTTGAGTGTTTGGCGACTGAATCGTTAACTCCGGAAATTTTGCATGATGTATCGCCTGAATTTTGTCTTTGCGTTGGTAGTTTAGGCTTGCGATATAGTGATGGCTTATATGACTCGAAACTTCTCGAAGACGGCTTTTTTTCTTATGAAGGTGATCAGTCTGATCTTCCTGTAAAAGACAGTTCAAAACCAATCATAGGGTTATGTTGGCGAAGCATCAAAATTCTGAAAGAGAGAAACGAGTGGTATTGCACTGCGCAGGAATTTGCGCAGATGTTATCAGGTATTGAAGCGACATTTATCAGTCTTCAGTATGGGCTCAGCGATGAAGAACGTGAGGCTTTTAGATCTGAAGGGCTAGAGTTAATAGAGCTCTATGGCATTGACTTGAAAGATGATCAGGCATCACTAGCTCATATCATCTCTCAATTAGATTCGGTGGTGTCTGTTTCCACAGCGATGAGCGAGCTTGCAGGAGCTTGCGGAGTTCCTGTGCTCACATTGGCGATCGAAAACATTCGTTGGTTTATGGCTGAAAAACATGTGTCAGGCTTTTATCCTAAATCGCGTATGTACTACAAGAAAATGTTTGGAACTTGGGATGAGGCTCTTTCTCGTTTACGTTCTGATCTAATTGCTGAGGATTGCGAACGCTTATGAAGGTTGTTGCTTTTATCCCTTTTTGGATGGGGTATCACTCTCAAACCGGTGCACCGGTTAATCGTGCTACCAAAAAGTTAGGCGGGCTACCGCTTATTAATTATAGCCTTAATGTTCTTGCGAGCAGTGAGCTAATAGCTGAGAGTGTTATTTTTTCGTCAAGTAATGAGATTGAAGAATACATAGAAGGGCCTTCATATTCGATCATTAAGCGACCTAAATTTTTAGATGATAATGGTATCTCGATTGAACAAATTATCGAGGAGTTTCTCAAGCTTTCAGATGCTGATGTATTTGTTCTAATGCACCCGAATAGCCCATTTATTCAGCTTGAATCGATTGAAACATGCATTCAAGAGGTTGTTGAGGGCAGGGCTGATTCAGCATTTACTGCACACACATTTAAGAAGTTTTGTTGGCACAAGGGCCGTCCACTTAACTATTCATTGGATTTACCAACACCTCAATTAAAAGACATAGAGCCAGTTATTCTTGAGCAGTCTTCGCTCTATGTCTTTACGCGGTCAATATTTGAAAAAGAACGAAAGCGGGTTGGCGGCAAAGCATATATTCATAATGTTAATCACTTTGAAGGTCATGATCTGATTGAAGATGAAGATTTTGAAATTGCTGAACTGATTGTTAACTCTGGCATGTTTTCAAACCTATCTTGATGTCAAAGGCTGATCCATACATGAGTATTATAAAAACTCTCAACGTTGAATTTGATGGACAAAGCTACCCGATCAATATCGGACGAGGTTTGCTTGAATTATTTCCAGAGCTCTTAGCTGAAAAAACTAACAACAAACAGGTGTTAATCGTTGCAGACTCATTTTTCAAAGACTCGGCTGTAAGTCGCCTTTCAAAAAACTTGGAGTCACATGGGTTCGTTGTTTTTCATTATTTTATGGATGCTGGTAAAGGTAATAAAAGTATCAATGAGGTAATGAAGATTTATGGAATCATGGAAGAAAATAACTTCCCACGTGATGCTACATTGGTAGCCTTGGGTGGCGGTGTAATTGGAGATTTAGCAGGTTTTGTAGCAAGTACTTGGCTTAGAGGAATGAATCTGGTTCATATACCTACATCTCTCATGGCAATGGTTGATAGCAGCGTTGGCGGTAAAGTTGCGATCAACTTTCGAAGAACAATCAATGCCATCGGTAACTATTATCACCCATTGATGAATCTCATTGACCTTGATTTTGTAGACACCCTGCCTAAGCGTGATTACCTCTCTGGTATTGCAGAAGTGATTAAATGCGGATTGATTGCTGATAAACATTTTTGTGACTTTCTCGTTTCAAATCATGCGCAGATCTACAATCGCGAGCAGTCTTATGTTGTTGAATTTATCTCTAGAACACTAGAAATAAAAATTGCCCATGTTAAAGGTGATACCCGAGAGGGTGGCCGAAGATTGCTTTTAAACTATGGTCACACGCTTGGGCATTCTATTGAGATCTCGACAGAACGTCATGCTAAAGAACTATATCGACACGGAGAAGGTGTCGCGATAGGTATCATGGCTGTGGCTTATATAGCGGAGAGATATTTAGATTTAGATCAAGGTATTTATCGGCAGATTGCTCATTTGCTTGAACTATATGAATTGCCAACATATGTGGATTCTGCAGCGTATGACTTTGATAGAGACGCGTTGAGAGCGTTATGCAAAAAGAACGTGCACAAAGACAAGAAACGAAAAGACAATGCCTTGAGGCTAATCTTAGTTAATAGCTTTGGTAAGGCTGAGGTATATAGTGATGTGCCAACTAGCTATATTGATGAAGCTTTTGATCATGTCATTAGATAAAAGTTTTTAAAGGAACAGGTTTTGGATGATTTAAAGGGTAAAGTGGTTGTTGTTTCTGGTGCTGGTAAAGGTATCGGTTTTGAGACAGTACTTCGTTTTCTTGAATTAGGTTGTAAGGTCGCAGCGATTACGCGTACTGAAGCAGACCTTTTAAATCTCAGCGCTTCAGCTGGCGAGAACTCAAAGCATTTATTTACGTTTTACGGTGATGTTTCAAGTGTTGATGAAGTGAATGCTTTCGCTGATGCAGTGTTCGAAAAGTATGGTCAAATAGATGTTCTAATAAATAACGCTGGAATGCGATTTAGAAAGCCATTTATTGAGATTGCATACGATGAATGGCGTAATGTCATGGATGTAAATCTTGGTAGTACGTTTTTAATGTGTCAGGCCTTTGGCAAGCATATGTTGAAGCAGAGATCAGGGAGAATCATCAATATGGCCTCCATTGTTGGTACGCTTGGTTTACCTGAATTAAGTGGATACGCAGCATCCAAGGGTGGAATTATTAGTTTGACGAAATCCTTGGCGCTTGAGTGGGCTGAATTTGGAATTAATGTAAATGTTGTTGCTCCTGGCTTCTGCGAAACGTCTTATACCGATAATTTCAAGAAGAAGACTGATCTATATCAATTTACATTAGATCGAACACCTAAAGGTCGCTGGGGACAATCTAAAGACATCGCAAATGCATGTGTCTATCTGGCTTCGTCTCTTTCCGATTATGTAACGGGTGAGGTATTGAATGTTGATGGCGGATGGAGTGCTTGGTAAAAATTATGCGTATATTAGGTGTTCTTCCGGCTCGCTATAAATCAACAAGGTTTGAGGGTAAGCCCCTAGTAAGTATCGCTGGTGTACCGATGATTAAACGGACCTGTCAGCGGGCTATGCTCTCGGATAGTTTGGATGAGGTTGTTGTTGCGACTGAAGATGAGCGTATTGAACAATACTGCCGATCTGAAAATATTCCTGTTGTGATGACTAGTGATTCTTGCCTTACAGGCACTGATCGCATAGCTGAAGTAGCCGAAATGCTTGATTATGATTTTTACATCAACATTCAAGGTGATGAGCCTGTTATAGATCCAGTTGTGGTTGATCAGTTGGTCGAGCAATACAAAAAACATGGCGATTCATATATTGCATATAACCTTTACAAGATCATTTCTGATCAAAAAGAAATACAAAGCAATACGATAGTAAAAGTAGTTGTTAATGCTTTAGACGAATTGATGTATATGTCGAGACTTCCTGTGCCATTTTCTAATGTGAAAGGTGTAGAGTCTGTTTATCGTCAACAAATTCCTGTGTATGGTTTTACCAAGCAAGCGTTAAAGGTTTTTGCAGAGCAGGGTTGCTTAGGAAAAACAATTAATGAGCAATTTGAGGACGTGGAATTACTAAGGTTCGTCGATCTTGGTTATAAGCTTAAAATGACAGAGACTACTGCTGATTCAATTGCTGTCGACGTGCCAGACGACATAAAGAAAGTGGAGCGATTTTTAAGTCAATAGACTTAGGTGTTAGAAATAAAAAAGCCCGATTGGCATATGCTAATCGGGCTTTTTTATAACTTGGTACCAGTGGGCGGACTCGAACCGCCACGCCCGTGAAGGCATCGGATTTTGAATCCGACATGTCTACCAATTTCATCACACTGGCGAAGTAGGGCGCATTATACGCATTCGCTTTTTAGGGTCAATATGTTTGCTGCGATTTGCAGCAAATAATTATCATTGGAATATTTGTTATCTATAAAAAAAGAAAAACCCCGCAGAGCGAGGTTTTTTTAGAGAGCTATCCGGCGATTATGAGGAAGCTGGAGAACACTGAAGAGCATCGATGAAAAATGGCTCAATTGGCGCGGCATCAATAGCATCGCTAACGGTAGTACTCGACACTTGAATTATTGTGCCGCCGCCAGTAGGGTTCAGCATGCCTAGAGCATAGCCTCCGAACTCTGTTGCTCTTGCCAATGTGGCGGCTTCGTCATCTATCACAGGACATGGGCCGCCATGAGACCCCGCTCCAGGTTTAAAGCGAATTACATTTCGATTTACAGTAACTGCTCCTGGATCCTCGATTGCAAAGTTATTCGCATCGAAATCAGTTGCCCCATCAGCTTGAACGATATTTGCTTCAATTAGTAACGGCTCTGCACCAGAAAGATAAGAGACCGATGCGTTAATTTCACTTGCAGCAATTGTCCCCGCCGGAGTTTGAAGAGTCCTACCAGGCACTTGCGAAACGGGAATTACTTGGTCGTTTGAAGCTGTGTAATATAGGACTTTTGTACCTTGCGCTTCATAGTCTCCAACGAAATTGATTGCATCAAAAGCATCTACAGAAGCTTGAATCGTGTTTAAAAACGCTTGATAGTTTGCTGTATCAGAAGTTAAACCGGCAGCAGCGAGTCCATCAACAATGTTGCCAGCAAAAGCGGGTGAGCTTTCAAAGAAGCGTGCAATACCACCGCCAGGAGTTGAGAAAAAAGCAGACTTAAAGTCGTCATTGGTATCGACCGTACCATTTGCTACAGCGACAGTAGCTTGAGCACTAATTGTGCCTAATGAGTAGCCTTGATAGTACACGTCTGAGCCGTCTAAATCTGTTCCTGAGCCGCTCATTCCTGTCAGATCAATGCCTCCAATAGCCTTACGAAGAGCCATTAGGTCGAGAGCATTTTGGCGATTATTGTCTCGTGTAGTAAGAAAGCTTTCTACATTTACGAACAGTAGAGAGGTGTTATCTTCTTCTGTCAGCTCTTTGGGTGGTAGGCCTGAGCCTGCGTCAGCATATCCAAAATGTCTTTCAGAGTCAGTTTTAGTTAGTACTGTTACGTCATTGTCCGTCGATGAGTCGTTGTCTGGGTCAACCATTGCATCACTTTTTAAGCCGTGCAGAGGCTGATCAATCGCAACGACAGCCAAGTCAAAGGCCGCGAAACCAAGTGTTCCAACTGTTGCCGTGTCAGCTGAAGCTACGAGTCCAGATCCCGTTGCGCCGAGAGCAATGCTGCGACTTCCACCTAGGCCGTGTCCCATTATCATAGTTTTCATTGGTGTTACGTTCGCACCAGTGATGCCATTAGGATAAGCAATGGTAATAGGTATAGTCATATCCTCTACGGTAGATGCCACGGTCGCTGGAGTTGAGTAATCTGCAGGCGTTGTTACATCGGCATCCTGTTTCTTAGGGAATGGGAATATGTAGTTCACAGCTGTTGTTATAGCAGGATCTGCTTGTGGCAGGACTAAGCCGATGTCTTGGAATGCAGTGTTGATCGCCGTGGCTAAAACATTATCTGCTTCCCAGCTTAAGTATTTGATTGGCGCGCCTGTACCGAGGGCAATATTCTCCCCTTCGTTTGGTGCGCCGATGTCAGCGGGAGGTCTAGAGTAGTATGGAACTTTCATTGTGCCTTGTACAATCGAGACGTTTGCGTAACCAGGGTGTGTGACCGGTGTAGAGCCCGTAAAGTCAATCTCAGCTGCTTTAGGTGTAGGCAATAGGTCTGCGAATCCGCCTACTCCTGATGGAAGGGCAACTAGAGCACCGCTGATACAGTTTATATAAGCTACGCCATTTGTTCCGTCAGGTGTTAATCCAGGGCAAGGTGCTGGGAGAAGGCCAAATCCTGCTTGTAATGGCGCCAGAGCGTCAGCAACTGTTGTGTCTGTTGGGTCGCTAGGGTTTATTGGGAATGCTGCAAGAGCACCTTGTGTAGCAAGGTTGACGTCGGTGTAGTCAACTTTTCCGTCCATATTTAGATCTGTCTGATCAGTCACGATCGCTGTCGCTGTGCTAACGCCAACAAAACGAGTGATCTGGTCGTTGAACCATAAATTAGGTTCAGCGATATAATTTAAAACTTTTTCATCCCCAGATGTGGTAAAGCTGTATGTCAGCGCAATATCTGCATCGCTATCTATTACAGGGATGCCCGCGATCGCGATAGGTTCCCATAAACCATTGATTAGCGCTTGGACTGGTTGTAATGCCGCCAATGAGCCAGAAAGCGGGTTGGTTTCGTCTGTCAAAGCTTCGTAACCTGCAGCACCTGGAGATTTAATGATTGATTCGCCTGCTTGATCAGTAATCGTATTCTTTACTACAACGATGTACCGAGTAAGTGGCTCAAGTACTGAAGTAGGATTGATACGGATGGTTGAGTTTCCGTCCAATACCTTATGTTCGATCTCGAATGTTGGTTGCGAAGATGCGGCTTGTGGAGGCTCTCCGATTGATAAACCTTGGACTGGCGAACCGCTTGCGTACTCTAGAGCAATCAGAAATACGTTTTGTTCTGCTCCATCGCTTTGGCCTTTAAGGCTTGCAGGATCAATTAAACCACTCATTGCGATATCAATTGGCGCTACTGTAGATGCACCGCTCAATCCGCCTAGAGCTGCCGTTACTGGATTGTATTCTGAGGCAGAATAAGGTGGTAGAGGATTTGGGACGCCTAGGTCCACAAATGTGCCATCGCCTGCGGTTTCAGATGAATACAATAAATCGTTAGGGACAGGGAACTTTGCTTCCGATGGCGAGAAAATTGGAAATACACCATTGGCTACAGGAGGGTTTGTAACTGACCCTGCGTTTTCGGTTGTTGATGGGGAGTCGTCAAGACAGCCGCTCAGTGCGAATGACGAGGCAACTGCGGCACTTAATAGAGTTTTCTTCAACATAGTTAGGACCTTCACCTAAGATTGCTGTTATTTCTTGGCGCTTTTCTACACGTAAGTCGTGTTATGAAAAAGACATTAATTGTTCTAATTTGTGACGATGAAATATCGCTCTTCGAATACACTTTCTATTCGTATATCCCTTAACGTTAGACCATATCTTTTTGATGTCGAGTTTTTCCCTATGGTTCAATGGCTTGTTAACTATTTTTTAGACCTATGCCCAATGTTTTTGAACGCTATTTATTCGGACTACAAAGAAATTGGGTTTGAGAGTACAATTTCGTGCCACAAATTTGTGTTGTGCCGTAACGCACGCGCATTTAACCCTCCCAGCAAAAAGAATTAAGAGACGGATATGACTACGATTCGCCAAGATGACTTGATCGAGAGTGTTGCAGACGCGCTGCAGTTTATTTCTTATTACCACCCAGCAGATTTTATCAAGGCGGTTCACGAAGCGTATTTACGTGAAGAGTCGCAGGCTGCTAAAGATGCTATGGCTCAGATTCTTATTAATTCGCGCATGTGTGCTGAAGGTAAGCGTCCAATCTGTCAAGACACTGGCATTGTAACGGTCTTCGTGAAAGTAGGTATGAATGTTCAGTGGGATGCTCAAATGAGTTTGAGTGACATGATCAACGAAGGTGTGCGTCGTGCTTATACACATCCAGACAATGTTCTTCGTGCATCTATTTTGGCTGACCCAGCTGGCGCGCGTAAAAATACTAAAGACAATACTCCTGCTGTTATTCATTACGAAATTGTCGAAGGTGACAAAGTTCATGTAGAAGTGGCGGCTAAGGGTGGCGGTTCTGAGAATAAATCTAAGATGGTGATGCTTAATCCTTCTGACAGCATTGCTGATTGGGTCGTTAAAACTGTACCAACAATGGGGGCAGGTTGGTGTCCGCCGGGGATGTTAGGTATTGGTATTGGTGGTACGGCAGAGAAAGCCGCAGTGATGGCGAAAGAGTCATTGATGGATCCTATTGATATTCATGAGTTGCGAGAGCGCGGTCCACAAAATCGTATTGAAGAACTTCGTCTTGAGATTATGGATCGTGTTAATGAGCTAGGAATCGGTGCACAGGGTCTTGGCGGTTTGACGACCGTTCTTGATATCAAGATTAAAGATTATCCGACTCATGCGGCTTCATTGCCTGTTGCGATGATTCCAAATTGTGCTGCTACTCGCCACGCACACTTTACTTTGGATGGTTCTGGTCCAGCGCTACAAACTCCGCCTAGTCTTGATGATTGGCCAGAAATTACGTGGGAAGCTGGAGAAAATGTGAAGCGTATTAACCTTAATGCCGTCACGAAAGAAGAGGTTGCTGATCTTAAGCCGGGCGATACAGTTTTGTTGTCGGGTAAAATGCTGACGGGTCGTGATGCAGCGCATAAGAAGATGGTTGAAATGATCAGCAGCGGTGAAGAGCTGCCGGTTGATCTAACTGGTCGCTTTATTTATTACGTCGGGCCGGTTGACCCTGTTCGTGATGAGGTTGTTGGTCCAGCGGGTCCGACCACTGCGACGCGTATGGATAAATTTACGCACACGATGCTCGAGAAAACAGGCTTGCTTGGAATGATTGGTAAAGCAGAGCGCGGACAAGTAGCAATTGACGCAATCAAAGAGTTCGGATCAGTTTATTTGATGGCCGTGGGCGGCGCTGCGTACCTAGTTTCTAAGGCTATTAAGAACGCTGAGGTGGTCGCATTCCCTGAACTAGGTATGGAAGCGATATACGAATTTGACGTTGTCGATATGCCGGTTTCTGTTGCGGTAGATGCATTGGGTACGTCTGTTCATCAGACTGCGCCTGTTGAATGGCATGACAAGATCATTTCTGCCAAATCGGTATAAGGTCCTGATGCGTACTGCTATTGTTTTGTCATGCTCAATAGGAGGTATATATGTTAAGTAAAGAAACTTGTGAGGCGTGTCGTGCAGACGCGCCTCGTCTTTCTGACAATGAGATCAAAGACTTGTTATCTGAAGTTGATGGTTGGGAAGTCATTCATGAAGAGGGGCAAAATCGCCTTCATCGTGTTTTTAAAGTATCAAATTTTGTTAAAGCGCAAGAATTCGCCAATTCGATAGGTGATTATGCTGAGCAGGTTGGGCATCATCCTAGGCTTATTGTGGAGTGGGGGTGTTTAACGGTGACGTGGTGGTCTCACAAAATTGGAGGTCTGCATAGAAATGATTTTATCTGTGCAGCAAGAACGAGCGAGTTGCTTGGTCAATAGTTGCGTTTGCTCTGCTCGGTTTAAGCCGACTGTATTGGAATTGAAGT